>JAJISH010000042.1 GCA_022848825.1 Thermoplasmatota archaeon | reverse complement strand
GAACTACACGAGCGAGTCGTCGTGGACGTATGTCGTCGGGATTCCCTCGAGAACGCAGGCGAGCAATGCGACGCTGCTCATCAGCCTGTTGCCCCCGCCGATGTTGAACTTCGCGACCGAGTTCCCCCCGCTCCTCTCCCTCCTGACGTCGTCCCTTATCCTCTTCGCGATCTGGATGAGGTCGAAAGCATCCCTTAGCTCAATGGACCGCACGGGTATGTTCCTCTGCTCGCAGTACTCCACGACCTGGTCGCGGGCCTTCCTGCTCCTCTCGTGGTCGCTGTGGTAGAAGATGACCTTCTCGAGGCCCTCGGTCGACTTGATCGATGGAATGAGAGAGGCGGGGCGCCATCCAAGGGTACCGAAGAGCGTTGCCATCTGTTTCACCTAACATTTGCTGTGTATAAGAATGTTTATACTCTCCGTCAAACAGTATGATTCTCATTCAAACGGTATTGGACAAGCCTAATATGCGCACGACGCGTGATACGTATCGCAATGAGCAGTGAGAAGCCTCTTCACATCTTCTTCGATGCCGAAGGGACCCTGTACCGCCTGCGCGGAGGGAAGACGAGCGAGGACTTCTGGAACCGTGGGGAAAGGAACGTGAAGAGGGCCAAAGAATACTTCGAACTGGATCCGGGAGTCCCCGCCCTGTTGCGAACCCTCAAGGATCGCGGGCACAGGCTGTACATCCTGTCGAGGAACCATGAGGACGTCCTCCATCCGCTCGTTGCACATTTCAACATAGGGAAGTACTTCGAGGATGTCGTGATCAGGGACGACAAGGCGAAGTATCTATACGAGTTCAAGTGCGGAAGGGGCCTGCAAAGAGAACACATCGTCATGGTCGGGGACACCTGGAACCTTGATGTCTCGCCCGTTCAGCGGCGGGGCATAAGGGCATATCTCCTCGATCGCGAGGGGACGTCCACGGCGTCCAACAGGATAGGGGACCTGCAGGAAGTCGTCCGATTGTCCGAAGCGCAAGAAGGTCAGCCTCCCGCTGAGACGGTCTGCAGATGAACTCTTCTATTTTCGACAAGCTCTGAACGACGGGAAGGATAGACTATCTATTGAGGTGATACAACGAGAAGGTCGAGAATGAAAAGAAAGGGCAAGGTCGCTGAGCTGCCGAGCGGGGAGTTCAAGGACCTGATGCTGAGGTCGCTCTCCGCGGGCGACGTCCTGGACAGCAAGCTGGGCGAGGCGCTCATGCTCCAGATGTTCGGCGGGGTGAGCCGGGAGGTCGGGGACATCCTCCTTCGCGGGTCCATCAACATCGCGGTCGTCAACCCGAGCGTTCCGCTGAGGTGCTTCCTGCGCTCCCTGGCCGACAGGCTCGAGATGTGCACGCTCAACGATTTCAGGCGGGGGATATGGGAGTCCGACGAGTTCCCCGACCTGACCGTGTGCGACGGCGGCATCACGATCGTCGATGGAGTCTCTGACGAGGGGTCCGTCGATTTCGCGAACAAGGTGATGCGCGAGTTCAGTCCGTCGAAGGTGGAAGGAGTGGAGACCTCGCTGCTCATGATCATCGACACGACGGAGCTCGAGAGCTACGAGTACGGTGATGGAATGGCCTTCAGGGGAGTTCCCGCCGCGTTGCTCGAGTGTTTCGACTACGTCCACGTCGGCGAGGCGGAGAGCATGCCCAGGCTGGCGGACGGTCTGTTCAGGATGTACTCCGAGCGTGGTCTGGAAGAAGCCCCTCACAGCTCGGACTACATCTACCGTCTCGAGGAGTACATCCTCTACTCGCAGGACTCGCTGAAACCGTGCATTCCCGAGCGGCTCCTCCGGAAGGTGAGGAGGGCCCTGATCGACATGTCCACCCCCGAGTCGGGCCAGCAGCGCGAGTTCTGCCATCTCGGCCTCTTCGGTTCGATGGTGAGGTTCGCGGAGGCGAGCGCCCGGATGAGGCATTCCGCCGAGGTCAGCGACAGCGACGTCGAGAAGGCGATCCCGCTGGTCGAGGGCTGGCTGTCGGGGATGGACGCTCCCTCGAAGTTCGAGTTCCGTGGCAGGCTCAGGCTGGGAGAGCGCAG
>JAJISH010000419.1 GCA_022848825.1 Thermoplasmatota archaeon | reverse complement strand
CATGGACACGGAGGGCGAGAAGCTCGTCGGCAGATGGATCCGCGAGAAGCACGGCGAGGATTTCTACTTCATCACGGAGTTCCCCACGTCGGTGGTGGGAAAGACGTTCTACGCCATGCGGAATGTTGACGACCCCGAGCTGACTGGCTACTTCGACCTAGGCTGCAGGGGACTGGAGATAGTCTCCGGCGGGCAGAGGGAGCACAGATACGACGTCCTCACAAAGCAGATGGAGGAGAACAACCTCGATTTCGAGGAGTTCGAGTTCTATCTCAAGACCTTCAGGTACGGCATGCCACCACATGGCGGTTTCGGCCTGGGAGCCGAGCGGCTGCTGCAGACCGTGCTGGACATCAAGAACATCAGGGAGTGCGTTCTTTTCCCGAGGGACAGGGTGAGGCTAGTCCCGTAATCCCGCAGTCCCGTGTAACCTTTATTTTGTCCCGCCCTTTGTCGTCTCGGTGAGGGCGACATGAGAAAGGAACTTCTGTATGCCTCGATCGGTGGACTCTTTGTGACCGCCCAGGTTCTGACGGCGATAAGGGGCGAGTACCTCCCCTTCATGCCCGAGGAGTACAACTTCGTCCCCGCTGGGGTCATCGCATATCTCTCTATATTCCTGATCGCCAACATAATAATCGAGAAGGAGGGCCCGAAGGAGAAGACCAACCTCATAATCGCGGGTATCCTCGCCAACTTCCTGTTCCTGACGAACCTCTACATGGAGGCGCTCATGCCCGAGAAGACCGGCGTGTTCCCCGACCACGGGCACGCCACATTCAACTGGCTTCTGGGAACTGAGGCGAGGATAGTCTTCGGCAGCCTCATAGCGTTCGTGGTGGCGATGTACCTCAACAACTTCCTCTACCACAAGTGGAAGAAGAACATCTACGTGAAGTACGTGGTGATACTGATAATCGTGATGGCAATCGATACAGTGCTCTTCCACACGATCGCGTACACGGGGGTCATCGGAACCAACGACCTGCTCGGAAGCATCGCCTCCGTGACGTTACTCAAGACAATCCTCTCGGTGGTGAGCATCCCGATCTTCGGCTTCGGGCTGAAAGGCTACTCGTATTGGGCGGAGGCCTCTCTCGTGAAGAGGACCGAGGCCGGGGCGTAGTTGCGAAAGCTATTTCTACGGTATGGGACAATTCAGAACCGCGAGAAGGGTGGGAAATGAAGGAATTCAAGGTATATTCTGACAACAAGCGCGGTGAACTCGCCAGGATCGCGGAAGCGCTGGCGCAGAGCTCGGTGAACATCGAGGCCATAGCGAGCGAGAACTCGCATCCGGAGGCCTTCCTGAGGATAGTGACCAACGACGTGAACACGACGAAGAGGGCGCTGTCCCGGGCGGGATACAAGTACGATGAGAAGAACATCGTCGTGTTGGACCTCATCGACCGTCCTGGCGAACTCGCCAAGCTCGCGAAGAGAATGACGCGGGCGGGAGTGAACATAGAGTCCATCTATCTCCTAGAGAAGGCCAGGGTCGCGATGGCCGTGGACGACATCGAGAAGGCGATGAAGGTCATCAAGGAGAAGTACAAGAGTTTTAAGTGAGTGCTCCCTTTCGAGCTCTGAGTGCGTATGAAGGTCGAGGATTTCGACTACCCCTTGCCGAAGCAGCTCATTGCCCAAAGGCCGACGGCGGTCCGCGGCGATTCGAGACTGATGGTCCTGCAGGGGGACGGAGTCAGGCACCGGAGGTTCTCTGACCTGACCGAGTACATGAACGAAGGGGACGTTCTCGTTCTCAACGACACGAAGGTGATCCCCGCCCGCCTGAAGGGTCGGCGCAGGACCGGCGGCGCGGTGGAGCTGTTGCTGCTCAGGAGAGAGGGAGACAGCTGGTCGTGTCTGGGCAAGGGACGGATGAGAGAGGGCGAGTCGATCCTCATTGGCGACACGTCGGCGGAGGTGCTGAGGAAATCTGGCGGGCGCCTGCTCGTCAGGTTCGCCACAGCGGACTTCGATGCTTTTCTGCGGGAGTTCGGAGAGATGCCGGTCCCTCCGTACATCAAGGAGGAGTTGGACGACGGCGACAGGTACCAGACCGTGTACGCGAACGCGGACGGCTCGATCGCGGCCCCGACGGCGGGGCTTCACTTCACGCCCGAACTGATGCGCGAACTGTCCTCCAAGGGAGTCAGGACCGCAAGGGTCACGCTTCACGTGGGCCCCGGGACGTTCCTTCCGGTCAAGACCGCAGAGGTCGAGGGCCATTCGATGGAAGAGGAGCACTTCGAGATCTCCGGTGATACGGCTCGGCTGATCAACGAGACCGTGGGTTCCAGCGGAAGGCTCTTCGCCGTCGGCACGACGACCGTGAGGGCTCTGGAGAGCAGTCAGAGGGACGGAAGGGTCGTGGCGTCGAAGGGCTGGACCGACCTCTTCATACATCCCCCGTACGAGTTCAGCATGAGGATGGATGCCCTGATCACGAACTTCCACCTCCCCCGCTCGACGGTCCTCATGCTCGTCTCGGCCTATGCGGGCCAGGAGAGGTTGCTCGATGCGTACGCGCAAGCGGTCGAAGAGGAATACAGGTTCTACAGCTTCGGCGATGCGATGCTCGTGTTCAGGTGAT
>JAJISH010000418.1 GCA_022848825.1 Thermoplasmatota archaeon | reverse complement strand
TAGCTCTCGTTTAGGTGGAAGAAATCTCCCGCGGCGGGGCTCATGCTGTCATTCGTGGAAGAGGAGTCTGGCCAGGTGATGGCGACCGAAACCGCCTGCACTCCATAGTCGTCAACCACCCTAGCGGAAATGTTCACGTAGCCGTAGATCTCCTGAGGATTCGGGACTGCGTCCACGTCGGATATCCCCGGCGGGTTGTCGTCCAGCACCATGTTGACGTTGACGACCAGCGTGGCATCCTCGTTGCCGGATGTGTCATTCGCCCAAATGAAGTACGAAACAATGCCCGCCGAACCTTGGGCGGGAACCGAGTATCCGAAGTCGTCCCCGCCGAGCGGGGTCATCGTCACGTTGAGCGTTGTGGAGCTCACGTCCGTGTGGTTGAGGCGGACATCGTCCAGGAAGGTGTCAGTGACCGTTGCCTGGATCGGGAGAGGTGCGAATGCGGACCAGGTCGTGATCGGAGTATGAGATATGAGCGGGGCGGTCCTGTCCTCGACGAGGAAGCCATCGGACGTTCCATTCCAGTTCCCGCTGGTGTCACTTGCCCAGATGGTGCAAGTGTAGCCTCCGAGCTTGGAGTATGAGTTCTGATAGTAGTAGCGCCCAGTTCCTGAGTCGTATGGCATGGAGAAGTTGCCAAAGAGCAGAGCATCGGGGTCGATGATCTCGACCCAAACGCCATCGAGCTGGTAGTTGTCTTGCACGAGGACGGAAATGTTCACGCTGTCGAAGACTTCCGGGGAGGGAGGTACGATGGTCACGTCCTCCAGTGTCGGCATCGTCGTGTCCACGATCTCGAACTGGCCGGAGGAGGAATTCACATTCCCGCTCGAGTCCGTGGCCCAAATCGTGAATGCATGGGTCCCGATCTCGTCGTACAAGTTCTCAATGTAGTATCTACCCGGGCCGCCGTCGAAGAGCATCGAGTCGTTCGACACTCCTGAGGGTCCAGAGACGTTGAGGTTCACGACACCGACGGAGAAATCGTCCGTCACGATCGCCGAGACGTTCACGCCGAAGTACACTTCCTGCGGAGATGGCGTTGCCTGCACGTCGGCTATCTCTGGCATTAGCAGGTCGGGTACTGGAGCGGTTCGGAAGCTCCACGAGTAATCGAACGTCAATGCGTTGCCGGGCTCGGAGTCGTCCCTCGCCTGGGTCGTGAAGTTGGCGGTATACCAGCTGTCCCCCGCAAGGTCGGAGTCCGGATCGAAGATCAGCGAGTCCCCTATCCACGTCACCGTTCCCGAAACGGGCAGCCAGGTAGAGTTGTCAAGGAGCTGGAAGGAGGGTTCTGTCGCACTTTGGTTCATACCCTCGCTCCATTGGGCCTCGACATTGGTGCTCCTGGGAACGCCGCTCTCTCCGTTCCGCGGATTCGTCCACGTTATCGTGGGCGCCGTGGAGTCCACCTCGAACAGAGCGCTCGTGTCGGATCCGACTGCACCGCCTTCGTCGACGATGTCGATTTCAACAACAACGTCCACTGCATCAATGAGTGGGAGAGTCCACGGGTACGTGCCTGGGGAGGTGTGGCCCGAGAGAGGTCCCGCGATTGGGCCTCCTCCACTTGAGTAAGAGTAGTTGAGGTAGATGACGAGGTTGGTTTCAGGCGTCAGATCATCTGTCATGTCCCAGACGACGTCGACGCTCGACCCGCCAGACCAGCTCTCCCCTCCTGAAGGCTGGAGGACGCTGATAGATGGTGGGAGATTGGGGATCAGAGTGATCCCGAATGTGAAGTTGCCCAGGTCCGATGAGGTCTGTCCGGCCGAATCGTAAGCCGAGACGTTGACGTAGTAGTTCCCCGGCGGGACGCCTGTCGTGTCCCACGTGTGGACGCCGTCGTTCGCGGTATCCCGCACGATATCGTTCCACGTCATTGCGCTGCCGTAAGTGACGTTGATGTTGTCGGCGGGCATGGCGTTGTCATCCGTGGCTGTCCACTCGACCTGCACGCCCGTGCCCACGATATAGGATTGTCCCGAGGTCCCGCCTGGCTCCCACGCACTTACCGTCGGTGGGGAGTCCGAGGCGACAATGTCAAAGCTGTTGGCACTGCTCGTAGTGGAGACCTGGCCGATGGAGTCGAAGACATTGATTTCCACGTAGTAGGTTCCCGGGGCGACCGCGGACGTGTCCCAATTGAAGTTGCTGTCTTCAGCTTCATACTGGACTATCGTCGTACCGCCTGCGGGAGTCGGTCCGTAGCTGAGATTCACGACATTATCGCCGTTCGGCCAAGGCTTGTCGTCGCTCGCGGACCAGACTATGATGATGACCTCACCCACGTCGAAGACCTGTCCCGCAGATCCTCCTGGCTCCCAGAGAGCGAGGACCGGTGGGTTGTCAGGGACCGTCGTGAAGGACCACGTGAGGTCGTCCCCGCCAGTACCGTCGCCGTTACCGTCGAGCGGGTTTCCTGCAACATCCGTCGCCAGACCGCTGAAGGTGATCCAGTATGTGGTTCCCCAATCGAGACTGAATGAAGGATCGAAGGTCGACGTGTTCGTTGGCGGGAAGTGGAAGAAGGTCCCGTCGGCCGCGTCCCACGTCCCGAATCCGTCCGTGAAGCTGAAGGAGTTCTCCACCGATATCCAATCCATCGCCTCGTTCCACTCGACCACGAAGTTAGTGTTGATGTCCACGCCCGTTCCAGTCGGTGAGAATGAGGTCGCCTGAGGAGGTATGAGGTCTCCCAGTTGGCCGAAGCAGTATAATCTCCCGCCGCCGCCGAACGTTCCCACGAAGACCAGTCCGTCTGCGACTGCGGGGGAGGAGTCCACGTTCCCGAATGTGTTGTACCTCCATTTGTAGCTCACGGGACCAGGCTGAGTGACGTTGAAGGCGTACAGGTGGTTGGACCTTGAGCCGATGAAGACCTGACCGTCCGCGATCGCGGGAGATGACCACGTTGATCCGATGTTGTACTGCCATATCACGGATCCGATTCCCCCAGAGCCCTGCGGATCGAGCACGTACAGGTTGCCGTCAACCGATCCGACGAAGAGCATGTTGTACGCGATGGCGGCCGAGGACATGAAGCTCGTAGATGAGGCGGATAAGAACTCCCAAACCAGACTGAGATCGGTCGCACTCAGGGCGTAGAAGCTGTTGAGTGTGCTGGGGGACGTGTAGCCGTTTCCTATGTAGACTTTGTCATCGAAGATTACAGGAGAACCGTACATTGGACGACCAGTGTTGAAGGAGTTGGCCGCCGAGACTGTGGGGCCAGGTTGATTTATCAGGATTCGATAAACCCATCCGTCGCATGCGGCCACATAGACGTAGCCATTGTACACCGCCGGAGCCGCATACAGACCGTAGTTGCTCGAGCCCGTTGCCTGCGTTTGGAACGTCCAGAGGACCGAGCCTGTTTCAAGATCGATGTTGTAGACCTTCCTGTCGCTCCCGCCGATGAAGACCTTTCCATCTGCGATTGTTGGTGTTCCGTCCCCCCAATTCTGGTTGAACGGTGGATTCTCGACCTTCCACTTGACCGTTCCGTTGTTTGCGTATAGGCAGTAGATCCTGTCTGCGCCGAAGACCAAGTATCCGCTAGCGTACGCGGGGGAAGAGGTCACGCCGGTTCCCCCACTCACGGGCGAATCCGTCTGCGTTTGCCAGGCAAGGGTCCCGTTGTTCTGGTAGAAGGCGAACATGTAGTCCATCGTCGCAGTCCCAGCGCCAATGAAAACCATACCGTCCGCGACCGTGGGTGAACCGTACGCATCGTTGCCCGTCGCGTTGTTCCAGAGCATGTCGCCCGCTTCTGGAGCCGGTGATGAAGTGAAGGACGTGTGAAGCTCGTTGTGAAGGTGCATCGGCCAGGGGAACAGCGTATCCGTTGGAATTGGACGATCTTCCCCGCGAGTTCTCTCGAACGTCATGGTTCCGGAGTCGTTCTCCTGCGCGTCCGAGAACTCAGGACCCCGGAATCCGAGGAGAAGCGCGACGAGGATTGCGACAGTGAGGATCTTCCGCATCATGTGTAAGACCTCCTAGAGGGCGTGGAAAACAACATCGGTAGCTCGAAACAACGGCCATCCTGAACGGACTTCAGATGACTTTGCCCACATGCTGGCATCAATGTCCATATCGTGTATAAATAGGTGTCCATGTTGATGGGCATGGGGCACATTATCGAGCGATATCATCTGCTCCGGGAGAAGTACCGCCAGATATCGCAGCATCCGATCTTCCACGAGATATAGGGAGTGATCGCAAAGGCCATTGTCGCGAAAGCCAAGAACAGCCACAGGAGCGTCCAAGAGAAGCCGACGACGAGCATGTAGATGCCCGTTAGGGGAGGGCCCATCCAGCAGGGTATCACGAGGGCGGCCAAGAGCTTCTTCCTGTTTCCTATCTTGCTCTCGTCCCCCTTCTTGAACAGGCGGGTCGCGGCAACGCTGAATCCGCACTGGCACACGCCGCCGAAGTAATGGCAATACGTGCAGACGTATTTCCAGATGAAGACCGTGCTCACGACGCAGTAGACCACGTAGGCCAGAGCGGCAAAGACGTGGAAGTAGTACAGCATCACGGCTCCGATAGTGTATGTGATTATCGTGGGCGTGTTGTCCGCCAGGAAGTGCGGCCAGGAACGGGCTCTCTCTCCATCTTCGAGACTGCACTCGAAGTTCCGGATGGGTTCCTGTGCATCTTGGGCGGGATTCATTGTCTCACTCTCGACCTACAGATCTTTGTAGAACTCGCTTGACTGATCGCATCCCAGAAAGCCTATCGCGTCTGCTCTGCATCTCGCGCAGTGGGTGATCTGCCTCGTGAACTGGTGGCAGTCCTCACGCACCCGCTCGACCTCCGGTCTCGTGGGCGCGGTCCCCTTCTCGAACTCGCTCCCGTGGACAGGGATGAATGGAATGACGTTCATCACATCGACGCCGACATCCTCGGACCTCTGAGCTATCCTGGGCAGCTCGGTATCGTTGATCCCGGGGATCAGGACCGAGTTCACCTTGACGACAATCCCTTGCTCGACGCACTCATGCACGCCCTCCCACTGTCTGGAGGAGAGGGTCTGGAATGCATCTCGACCACGCAGCGTCTCGCCTTCGTGGAGGATCCAAGAGTAGATCTGGCTCCCGACCTCGGGGTCCAAGGCGTTGACGGTCACCGTCACGTACTTGACTCCCAGAGCGACGAGTTCTTCGACCTTCGCGGGCAACAGCAGCCCATTGGTCGCCAGGCACAGGGCAAGGTCCGGATGCCGCTCCCCGACGCGGCGAAGCGTCTCGTAAGTCTCCTCGTTCGCCATCGAGTCGCCCGGGCCCGCAATCCCAACGACGGACAGGGATGGCACGCTCTCCATCACTCTGTCGACAAGGACGAGAGCCTGTTCCGCGCTCAGTATGGTCGATGTAACGCCGGGTCTCGTCTCGTTGACGCAGTCATACTTCCTGTTGCAGAACCTGCACTGGACATTGCATCGCGGTGCCACTGGCAGGTGCATGCGCGCATACTGCTTGTGAGCCTCCTCGGAATAGCAAGGATGAAACCAATCCGCGTGTCTGTCCCGCTCATTAGCCACCGATCCTGTTGTCATGTTCACACGTCCTCGAACAGCGAATCCTCTCCCGCCTCGATCATCTCCAGGAACGCCTCCACCCTGACCTTGATCTGGCCGATGTCCCCGTCCTGGTACTCGCTCCTGATCGTGAGCACGGGAATGCCCTTGTCCTTGAGCGGTCTGGAGAGGCGAGACGCGTCCAGCGTGTGCAGGTGGCACCCCTGCAGGACGTGGAAGACTACGCCCTCTGCCCGGCTCTCCTCTATCTCCCGCATGACGCTGTCCTCCCGCTCGACGTTGGGCGAGAAGCAGGGACACGTGCACGGGTAGAGGTACCGCTCCGCTATCGCCACTATCATGGCCCTCTCCGTCCACTCGTCCGTGACGACGGGATCGTAGAAGGTCCGCGTTCCCGAGCAGAGCTCGTCCGACACGATTATCGCACCCGATTCCTCGAGCAGGTTCGGGAGCTTCCAGTTCGGCCATACTACCGGCGACCCAGCCAGCATGACCCTCGGGGTGGACTTGCCTGCCACGAGCTTGCCCGCGGATGCCATGCTCTTCAGCTCCTTCGTGAGCTTCGTCACCTCGCGGGTCCATCTCTCGATGTCATCGATGAAGCTCACCCATCCGACCAGGAGGAAGTCCCTTCCCCAGATGACGTTGGCCTTCCGTTTCTGGGTCAGCAGCGTCCTCCACGCTTTGTGCGCCTTCTGGTACTTGATGATGGACCGCTTCAGGCTCTTCTTGTCTATCTTCTTCCCTGTGATCTTCTCCAGCGCGTCCCTCACGTTCTTGATCTCCTCGATCCACTGCTTTCGGATGGACTCTCCCTCCTTCACCCTGGGAACGTTCATCGTCAGCAGTGGCCCGATCTCCTTCAGGGCCTCTCCGAGCTTGAGCTTGGCGTCGCACGGCGAGGGGGCTATGATGTAGTCGCACTGGCTGTACAGCGGGAAGTCATCTACGATGGCGCATCCGGCCATCGACTTCGCGAGCGGGCAAAGGTTCGGGTCGCCCAGGAAGCTCTCACCCACGCCGACGGGGGCATGGTGTCCGCACCCCAACCTGAGCGGGAGGCAGCCGGAGGCGTCGATGATCTCCAGGGGGACGAAATGGCAGAAGGTCCCGACGACCTTGCCGCCCTTTGCCTTGAACTCCTCGATCTCCTTCGCCCGAGGGCCGTCGATCTGCGCCATCTCATCGAAATAGTCCATCGCTTTCGCTCTGTTCTTGAGCAGGGCGAGCTTCGCCAGCTCCGCGGATATCTTCTCCTTCGTCCTCTGTATGATTTCGTCCCCGCGGCCCGCGACAAGGGTCTCGATCCTGGCCCTCTGGGCCGATGCGCTCTCGACGGATTCAGCGGGACCCGAACCCTTCTTGCTCTTTCCAATCAACTTCATGATAATGTCTCCTAAATGTCA
>JAJISH010000417.1 GCA_022848825.1 Thermoplasmatota archaeon | reverse complement strand
GTCCGTCGACCCCGTGCCATCGAATGTGACCGTGTCCCCCTGGTTCACTATCTGGTCAGAGCCCGCGTCCGCCGTCGGAAGCGACTCGTCCGCGATCGTGAATGCGCCGTCCTGCGCGGCCCACTTGTCGAAGGCGTCCCTGGCGGAGATGCGAAACGCGAACGTCCCCGCGGTCCCCGCCTGCACGACCTTCCAGTACAGGTCCGCGGAAGAGAGCATCGAGTAGTTCCCGATCTCCTGTCCGTCGGGGTCCCAAATGTGCAGCCACGCCCCGTCCACGTCATTCGCGCCCTCGATCCTCGCCGAGACGTTCACGGATGTCGGGATGTTCCCGGACAGCCTCTCCCACTGCACATCCGAGATCGTCGGAGGGGGCCCCAGGATGTGGAAGCTGCCCTCTGTCGAGTTATCGTTCCAGTGGAGGTCGACCGCCCATATCCTGAACCCGTATGTCCCCGCCGTGTCGTACGTGCGCTCGAAGTAGTACCTGTCGCTCAAGCTGTCATAGAACATCGTCGCGTTCTCGATCTCCACGAGCCCGGCGTCGAGCACCTGGCAGATGACCCACACGAGCGACTCGTCCTGCACACTCAGGCTGATGTTCACCGCCCCGCCCATCTCCTGCGGGTCCGGCTCGGCCGTGATGTCGAGCATCTCCGGCGGCAGCAGGTCCACGTTTCGGACGAGTATCATGGCGCTCCCGTTCCCCCACTCCCCCATGTAGTCCGCGTAGGCGGTCACCCAGTACATCGTGTCCTCCGTGACCTCCGGGGCAGTGAAGGTAAGCGTCCCGATCGTGCCGTTCGCCGCCGTGACCCCCGAGTCGGGCACTACCGTCGGGCCCGCCGGCGTTACGTAGACAGTGACGTTCGCGCCCTCGAGCGGGTCGTCGTACCCGCTGTGCACGAAGATCTCGACCGGCAGGCTCTCGCCCTCGTTCACCGTGCCGCCGCCCGGGAGCAGGACGTCCACAGTCGTCCCGTAGGGCGGGTGGATGCCTATCCACGACCAGTACGAATCGGCGAATATCGAGTCCGCGCGCCCAACCGTCCAGTTCACGAACCGGTCCTCCCGGTACGCCTCGATGTTGTCCCTGAAGTACAGCACGTCGTTCGGCAGGTTGTCCGCGAGGAGCTCGCTGGCCTCCTTGAGCACCTGCTGCCGTGCGACCGGGATCAGCTCCGCCCGCGCCTCCATGCACAGGCTGTCGAAGGTCTCGTTCTGGAAGCCCGCGTAGTTCAGCCCGGCGGGGGCGCTCCCCGAGTAGTAGAAGTCGGTGTAGAACTCCGGCGGGTCCCAGCTTATCCTCTCGGAGTAGATCCATATGTCCATCGCGCGGTCCGCGAGGCGGTCGGTGATCTCGCCGAACGCCATCAGCTTCGCCACGATGTTCAGCCCAACTTCCTGGGCTCTGGTCGCGATCATGTTGCACGACGAGGCCTGTATCGGGTCGTAGTCCGCCTGCGGGCACAGGATCTCTATCTGCTGGTCCCCTATGGACGGAAGATTCCTGTACCCGCTAGGACCATAGCCGAGCCCGAACCCTCCGAGGGTGTAGTGGTCGTCGAGGATCTGCCGCGCAGCGTCCAGGTCGTAGTTGTACTTCGTGACGGACCCGTTGTACCAGAGCGTGTCCTCCGGGCGGATGGGCTGGTCCCCCTTCACCCCGTAGTCCTGCAGCAGGACGCTTATGATCGTGTCCTTGTCTATCACGTGCGAGATCGCCTTGCGGAGGTAGTAGCCGTTGTCACCCAGCTGCGGGGTGTTGTTCCAATAGCCAAAGGGTGATCTGCGCATGTTGTACCCGAGGTACGTGAACCCCCGCTCGGCGGTGAAGGAGAGCCCCATGTTCGGGTCTATTTGAAGACCCCCAACGAACTCCGGCGGGACCGACCACGATACGACGTCGATCTCGCCCGCCTGGAGCGCGAACACGGACGCCTGGGCGGTCTTGTAGATCTTGAACAGCATCCCGTCGATGATGGGCCTGTGCATGTGGGAATAGAAGTTGCCCTGGCAGACGGGCGGGATGCCGGACCTCTCGCAGTCGAGGGCGTCGGCCGCGTAGTCCTCGTACCTTATCGTCCACGCGGACACGCCCGGAAACCAGGTATCGAACTCGAAGGGGCCCGTCCCCACGACCTCGTCATCGGTCAGGTCCCAGCTCTCCGCATCGAAGTAGTCGAACGCGCTCGGGTCCACGAATGGTACCCCGTTGTGCGTGACAGGGTCGTA
>JAJISH010000416.1 GCA_022848825.1 Thermoplasmatota archaeon | reverse complement strand
CGCAGGAAGCCCTCCCTGATTGTGGATAGTGGCATCAATGCGGACGTCCTCCGAGATGTCCACGATGACGGGACCCGCGGGGGAATCCGAGTACTGAAACGGACTGACCTGCCCGCTCACGTTTATCGTTACGTTCGAAGGAATCAGGTCTGGACCCTTGACGACTATGACCAAGGTGAAGATGTTGTTTGACTCGTTCACCTCAACAATCTCGTCCGCGGAATCCGCGACCACGGTGATAGTGTGCAGGCTCGGGACTCCGGGATTGACCCAGCTGGAGTTCGTCGGGCGCGTTGCAGTGGGACCCAAGGGATCGCTCAGGTTCGAGTGAAAGGCAATTGAGTTGTCCAAGAACTCCGTGAAGAACGTCCCATTCGTCCCGAAGTTGCCCTGGTTCGCGATGTCGGCTTCCAGGCTAACGACAGAGGTTATGTCCACTTCGATAGTCGGCGTCTGAGGATACGCGTACTGGGTTGTCACGCCGTCAACGGTCAGATTGACCTGGCTCGGGATGAGATCGGGACCGCCGATGACAAGGTGTATCGTGAACGTATTGTTTATTTCGTTTTCCTCCTGGATCTGGCTTCTATTGTCGACGGTGATGTTGATGTACCGGTCCCCCATATCAAAGGGGACACTGTACCCGAGAACCCCAAAGGGTCCGTCCGTGGAACCTGGAAGCAGTGGTGGAACGTTGCTCCATTCGGCAATGGGGTCCTGGATTGGATTCAAGGGACCGTCACCGACATAGTAGAACGAAAGCTGAGTGTCGATGCCCGCTGGGGACTGGAAGACCCCAACGTTGCGGACGCTGGCAGTTATATTCATAGTGTCCCCGGGAAAGACGTAGATCGGATCCGAGACATAGTTAGTGGCCGATGCGTCAGGATAGGTGAGACTTGATCCGTCCTGGAGCTCGACTACGATGTCAACTGGCGTCAGGTCGGGAACGTCCACGCCAAAGCAAACGACGAACGTATTGTTCGTCTCCGAGACCTCACTGATGTTTCCAGTCCCGTCAATACCGTAATCGACCGTGAGATTCAGGCAGTGATAGCCCGTTTGGTTGGGGATTTGGAGGTTGTACACAAAGGGACCTGTCGAACTGTCCGCCATGAGCGGACCCACCTGTCCGCTATTGAAGAGTGTCGAAACTGGCGGCCCGCCAGATATGCTCCCTGTGCTTACAATCACGACGTTGAACTGCGCGCCGGTCTCGTATCCGCCGACGTTTGTCGCGTTCAGGCTGATGGCTATGTCGTCGCCGGGGTTCGCGGGAACCACATCAGAATGGAAGGGCGGGGCGGTTATTGACGGGTCGGTGTAAGAGTAGTTTCCCAACGGCGTTTCGATCAGGACATCGCTTGGCGAGAGGTCGGGTCCCTCCACGCGAAAGAGAATCGCTGCAGAGTTATTGCCCTCGTCGTATTCGGTCACGTTGTCATAGAAGTCCACAGTGTAGTTGAGGAGGCAGTCCCCGACGAAGGGCAGGGCTGGCGCAGTCCAGATCGTGCTGAACCTCGCTCCTGGGGGTGCGGAAGACCTCGGACCTATCTCCTGTATCTCCCCGAGGTGCTCGAAGGCCCCGCAGGAGTCGTCAAGCGCGGCTGTGTTCAGGATTCGTATGAAGGGCGTCCCCGCATTCGTCACGTTGGCCTCTACCACGTGGGAAGTGCCCGCCAGAACGATTATTGGTCCTATCGGCACAGCTAGGTCGTAGGGACCGGGATACTCGATTCCGTCGACGGCGATGGCGAAAGGCTGGAGGTCGGGTATCGGTACAACCACGTCCCACTGTTGAGTGTTGTCCGGATCGTTCCACATTATCGTATTCTCAAGCTCTCCGAAGGGGGGGAACTCACCGGGATCACCTGTCCCGTGGCTTGTGGCGTTCGTATCGAGCCCGCCAAAGGCAGTTGCGTCCAATTGGACGCGGTATGTGTCACCGTTGCTCCAGTTGACGTCCCGCTCAGCCGCCTCAAGCGTGTACGCGTACCATCCACCGCTGGTGAGGACCCAGCCGGCTTTCGGAAAACGATTCCAGGAACCGCTGTGAAGTACCCACACAGCGAAGGGTGTGCTGTCTTCCCACGGGAGGCCCTGGAGAGGTGTGTCGTCCCAGAGGAAGATCCTCCCCTCCAAGTTCATCTCCTCAGGTTGACCTGTCGTTGACTGTGCCAGCGTCACGATCGTGAGGAGCACGAGGAAGGACACTGCAATCGACCGCAGCTTCATCATTGCCCTCCAAGAAGCGTTGTCGGCGCTTGGCTTCTCTCCAGCACAACGGAAGCTCATATCGATACAACCTCAAACTCCGGCAAACCCAAAGACCACATCTGATGAAACGTTGATCTTCAGGGTGACGAACATCGCGAATTCCCTGTCGTAGACTCCTGCCTCCATGGCCGGAATGTGGGGAACCCACCTCGACTCGGAATGCTTGTACCAGAGGATCACAAGCATATTCAGGATGGAATCGGCGTAGTACGAGACATTCTGGCGGAGATAAGCACCGTTCTCGAACGGCTTCAGTGGGAGTGAAATGGCCTGATAGCCCTGTGTGAAGCGGCCGATCCATATGCCTGAGCTGTAGCTTCCGGAACCTGGACCGAGCGAATCGCTCAGAGGGGAGATCATGTAGTAGAACTCGTCGTAGGGTAGGAGGAGGGCGTTCACGTGGTCCACACTGACAATGGGATTCACCGGTGGATCGTAGGAGCCGTACAGCAACCAGTAGTCCGTCCCCAGCTTCCCGAAGAACCCCACTCTGCTGTCCGAGTAATAGATGTCGTAGGTGTCCGAGCCAATGGGTTGCAGCCAGGTTATTCTGATGTTGCTCCCCACGATGCTGAGCTCTATGTTCTTGGCATTCCCCGTATGGTCGAAACCGCCGAACGGGAACTCGTCATACTTGATCATGGTCCCGGGCAGACCCAAGAATGTGAAGCTAACGTCCGATCCTAGGCTCATGAGGCAGCCATCGCCGACTTCTATGATCCGGTCCGGGTCGCCGATGCCAGGAACCGTGAGCCAATGCTCCGCCTCCATGTACTCGATGTAGTCCGCAGCAAGGGCTGCTCGGTACTCTCCCGCCGTGTCCGTCCGGGTCGGTCCGAGATACTCGGCCCACGGGAAGTAGTCCAGGGGAACCGAGAATGTGTTGAAGCCTGCAGAGAACGTAGTTGTCCACGCGCCAGCCGTGTTGCTGGTTTCACTCACGTCGCTTTCGTCGGCATTCGTTGCCCTTATCAGATAGTAGTACTCTCCGTCATGGCTGGCCGCTCCTCCCGCTTCAGGATCCAGCCAAGATGTCGTCCCTGCCGGAGCCAGGCCATAGGCCGCAGCGGGAGACAAGTCCTGGAACCCGTTCTGGGTCTGCGACCTGAATATCAGGTAGTGGTCCAGCCCGGGCCAAGGCACTTCGACCCATTTGAGACCTATGTCGCTCCCTCCATCCCAGTATGTCTCGACGTTCTTCGGCGGGGCAGCATAGTAGGTTACAGTTATGAAGACCTCAGGGAAGGGTGCTATGGTCTGGTTGCCATCCCAGTTGACATAGGCAACGCGGGCATCGGGATAGACTCCCACAGGATTTGTGCCTATCAGATCGGACGTGATGTCGTACTCCACTTCCCATGTTTCGTTGATTGTCAGAGAACTCACATTCCATTGCATGAGCGTGAAAACGCCTTGGTTGCCCAAGTAACCTGGGAGCTTTGGAAGACCCGAAGCAGGATCCCGGAAAGAACCTATCACAATGTGTATGTAGGAAGGCAGGACGTCCTCAATCATTGGAGTATTGTCGGAGACGTCCAAGTCCCTTCCCGCCACCCGATCAACTATCGTACCGATCTGTTGGTAGATGCCTACCAGATCTTCTGGAGTCTCAGCGAAGAAGTACTCACCACCGGTGATTGCGGCAATGTTCTGGAGGGTGACCTCATCGACGTCCGGTCCCAAACCGATTGTGTATATCACGACGTTGTTCGCTGCAGCATTCTGAGCCTCAGTGATTGGATCGAGACCCGAATTGCTTATCCCGTCAGTCAGGAGGATGCAAACCCAGATATGCGTCGGGTCGCCATCAGAGACGAGATCATTCCAGCATGCGTTTATGCTGGTTCCAATCGCGGTTCCCCCGCCAGGAATGAGAACGCTGTCAATGTCATTCTTGATCTGCGCGTAGTCCGTGCTGAGCGGGTTCACTCGCATCGCAGAAGTGTCGAAGAATATCACGGCACCCTGATCGGGTAGCTTCATGTCATCGACATAGCTCTTCGCGCCGAGCTTTGCGAACTCGAACTTCTGCCAGTCTCCCATGCTACCGGACTTGTCTATGAGGAACATCACATCCTGCGGAACCGATCTGACGATCCCAGAGCCGTTGCCCGTAACGGTAAGCCGAACTGTGGCGATGGTCGGGTAGCCTGGACCCGCATCTTCATGGAAGATCGTTGTGGGGGACACGCTTTTCATAGGCTCGATGTGTGGATATACCCTCACGAGTATGTTCGCACTGTCTGAGGCCAGTGTGATTGATGAGGCGGTGGCCGTGACCGTGATTGTCTGATAGCTTCCCACAGGGGGGCTGGAGGGGATGTTCACCCCGATCTTGAACTGGAGCGATTGCTCGGGATTGAGCAGTCCGGAATCCGGAATGCCATCACCATCTCCTGGAGAGTCCGGCAGGGGAAAAACGCCATCGTCCCGTAGTATTTCAATCGTCCAGTTGTTTGGTGCGCTGACCAGAGCTATATCGATGTAGTCCGGGATGAGCTGCTTGTTTGTCACCGTCATGTCCAGAAGTATCCGGTCTCCCACTTCCCCGTTTGCGGCATGGTCAGGGCTCAGCAACACAAGTGGGAGTGTCGGAACTCTGTCGAAATACCAGCCTGCGTTGACGGAGCTGAGATCGTCATAGCCCTTTGCGGTTCCATTCCCTTCAGGGTCCCGGGTCATTGAGAATCCCTGAGCGTGGAGAGAGCTCCACCCTGCCATGTCGAGCAACTGTCCCGTCGAATCGTACAAATAGACATTGTCGGCGATGGGGCTCATGGAATCAAAGAAACCGCCATCCATCTGATACCTCAGCACGTAGTGAGGATTGGTGTCCGTGAGTGTGATTGTGCCCACTAAGAACTCCTGATTACAGGCTATCGTGTAGCCCAGGAGGTTGAGGAAGCTAGTCCCTTTGTAGTATATCTCCACGAAAGCTTCACCAGGAGCGTTCGGAAAGAACAGTATCTCGTTGAGGACGACATCGGGACTGTTATCGACGCCCGGGACGTCGTTATCCGCTCCGAACGTCGGCGTCTCTTCTCGAACCCACTCATCGGTGTATCCTATGCCAACTCTGTGCCTCGCCACAGACTCCCCTGGGAGCGGGTCGGGCACCGTCCCCACCTGGCCGTAGCCGACCTCGTCGATCAGCGTCATGCTGGGATCGAATAGAAGAAGCCTGGCCCCTTGGTCGGCCAAGTCGATCGGAAGAACGAGATCTGCGGTGGGTCCGTCACCGATGGTTCGATACGCCAGTGCAAGTACAACACCCAGTGACGTCAATGAGTAGACCTGAGCGAGATCTATCTGGAGGATATAGCCGCTCATGTCAACTGGTTGGGGACCGTAGTTGTAGATCTCCACGAGCTCACCGTTGCCGGGTGCGTCCTTCAGCTCCGTAATCAGGATCTGTCCGGTATCGTAGGAAGAGAAGTAGATCTCGTAGAACATTCCGCTTCTGTAGTCATCCCAGGCGATGAAAACGCCGAATGTTCCAACGGCAGTCACAGGGTAGGACTGGGATGATGAGTCGTCCGAGGGGTCCCCGTTGTCATCCGTGTCGTCAACTCGGATATCGTTGTTGTTCAGGATCCCGTCCCCCCATGTAAGGCCTCCGTCCTCTGAATGCGAGAAAAAGACATCCTGATCCCCGACCCTATTGTCGCTCCACGTCACATACAGGCCTCTCGGTCCAGAAGCGATGTCCGGGGCAGTGTACGCGGTGGAAAAAGCGTTGTCGTCCACCTTCGTTGGTGCGGACCAAGTCAGGCCATCGTCTGCGGAATTCGAATAGCTGATTTCCTTCTTGTCCGTGGGACTCTGATAATACCACACTGCATGGAGAATCCCGCTGGAATCCGGTGTCACCTCAAGGTATCTCGAGATCGAGTTCAGTGGCCCGGCGAACACGACGTGAGGCGTCCAAGTAGACCCGAGGTCATCGGACCCTGCGATCCACAGCGTTATGAGACCGCTCAGATCCTGCTCCCTCCAAGACACGAACACATCACCGCCGAAGGCTGTCAGTGAAGGAAACGCGTTCATCGCATCTTGTGAGGAGACTTGGACTTCGGCGCCGAAACTAACGCCGCCATCTGTGGATTTCGATACGAAAATGTGTCTGTAGGAGGTGTCGCGGTCGTCATACCAAGTGACATAGACATTGCCTGAGGAATCCACGGCCACGTGGGCCTCAAGGCATAGAACGTCCTGCAGGGCGTTGTCAATGCGCAAGGGCGACGTCCACGTTGATCCCGAATTGACGGAATGGGTGGCGAATATGTGAACTCCGCCTGCCACGGACGACTCGTGCCACACGACGTACATCCGGTCATCGAAGGCCCCTCCGCTTCTGTCAATCGCTATGGAGGGCATTCGGGCGTTAGCACCCATGGTGGCCGAATCTATTCTCATGGACGCCTGCCAATTCAATCCCTGGTCATTCGACTTGGAGTGGTAGATTCCATAGTAGTTGGTCCTGTCATCGGACCACACAACGTGAATCCCGTCACCGCCATCAACTGCCATGTCTGAATTCCGGGAGTTGGCAGATCCATCGTCCACATTCTGGTTCGGGCGGCTGAAGGAGACCCCCATAATCGTTTCGGGGTCATCATCGCTCGCGACAACGACGAGGCTCGTCATGAGCAGAGCAATGGTAAGAACGGCGAACAACCTGCAGTAATCACGCCAAATGCTGGATGCCGCGTTCTTCATGAGTCCTCCTCCAGGGAAGATCCGCAGAACAAACGGTAGGTTCACACCTCCGTCTCTGCCCACTATGCGAATTAATGGCATGGCGTGTATATATATTTTCCCCGCCAGCCTCCAACTCAGGTTTGCCCTCGAAGTTGATAAATATCTTCTTGCCCATCGTTTCCCGAGGAGCTGGAAACGTGACAAAGGAGATCCCGGCCTCGTCCGAGGATATTCGAGACATACTTCAGAAGTCGCAGACCATCGCCGTGGTGGGGATGTCTAACAAACGGGAGAGAGCCAGCTATCAGGTGGCAATGTATCTGAAGAGTGCCGGATATGACATCGTCCCTGTCAATCCTGCTTACCCTGAAATCGAGGGAATGAAGAGCTATCCCGACGTCGAATCCGTACCAGGGAACGTGGATGTCGTCGACATCTTTCGAAGACCGGAGTTCGTTGAGCCTATCGTCGAATCGGCAATAAGGAAGGGTGCACGAGTCGTATGGATGCAGGAGGGCGTTGTCAACCCTAGGGCTGCGGAGAGGGCGAAGGCGGCCGGACTCCGGGTCGTCATGGACAGGTGCATGATGAAGGAGCATCACAGGTTGATGGCCCACGGAACAGGAGAATAGTGCCTTCACACACGAGAAAGAAGTGGGCCCGCCGAGAATTTCAGGTCCTCGCGAAAGCAAGAGCCTTTTGAACTCGGGTTACCAGCACCCCAAGCTGGAAGGATACCAAACTACCCCACGGGCCCTGACCATGCATAAGGCCGTAGAACAAAAAGGCTTCGCATTCAGCCGAATGGCAAGACGTCGTCAATCGTGTCCGCATTCGAAAGCAGCATCCGGCGGCAGCAGTAGCGGGTCAGTCCAAGAGAGTCGAGAACCTTCTGGGGATCCTCGCCCATCCCGATCTTCTTCTGATATTCTTCCCACTCAGAGGCCACAACCTTTCCGCAGCTGAAACATCTCACAGGTACTATCACAGAATCACCTATAGGACTTCTGCCTTTTCTTCCTTGCGCCCCTACCCATCGGTTTCTTGGGCATCTTCCTTCTTGGATCGCTTGCGAGCAGGGTTCTGTCCCGTTCTTTGTAGAGCAATTCCAGCTCCTTGTTATCGAGGTACGCCACAATGCCTCTGGCGATAGCGGTCCGTGTCGCATCTGCTTGACCCATGATGCCCCCGCCCTGCACGTTGACCTCGATGTCCAGTTTCTTGATCTTGTCTCCGGCCATGACGATGGGCTCAAGAATCTTCTGGCGGGCCAATTCCGGGCTCAATATCTCGACCGGCCTCTTGTTCACCCTGACCAAGCCCTTCCCGGGCTTGATCGTGGCACGCGCAATCGCCTTCTTCCTCTTTCCGCTTGTCTGGATGATTTTCATTGGACCACCTAGAACTTGGCCCCGAGCTTCCTTGAGAGGTCGCCGACCTTCGTGTACTGGCACGTCAGTTTCCCGAGGGCCTCCTCGATCCTCTCCAAACTCGACTCGGCATACGAGTCAGGAACGCCTATGTAGACTCTCAACCTCTTGAACGCTTCCCTTCCTCTGGGCTTCTGGTAGGGAATCATGCCTCTGATCGTTCTCGTCACGATCTTGTCCGGCATTCTCGGGAAGAAGGGACCTGACATCTGGCTACCTATGTCCCTTATCACCTTGTATTCGTTGAACACGGATACTCTGCCCCCTGAGATGATAGCATGCTCGGCATTGACCACAACGATCTCCTCGCCTTCGAGTAGCCTCTTGGCCACAACGCTGGCAAGCCTGCCAAGTACGGAGCCAGTCGCATCAATCACAGCCATGGTTCACCTCATTATCCTGACACCGCTTCCCTTTGGGTTCTTGTTCATTAGTTCCTCAATCGTCAGAATGACGCCACCGGAGTCCGTGATCTTTCTCCTAGCGGTCTCGGAAGAATGAAAGGAGGCCACGGTCACAGACTTGTCTATGTTGCCGGAACCAAGAAGCCGGCCGGGAACGAGGATGACCTCATCCTTCTTGGCGTATCTGGATATCCTGCTGATGTTCACTTCGGCCCAGCTCCTCCGAGGCTTGCTCAGCCTGCTGGCTGTGTCCTTCCAAATGGGTGCTTTGTTCTCGTAAGAGTGCCGCTTCAGCTGCTCTATGAGTTCCAATAGTCTGGGATTGGATTTCCTATTGCCAGGCATCGGATATCCTCTGAGGAGGGTCTAAAGAAGGGTCTTCATATAAACCTTTTGTCCATCTGGATTGGCGAAACCCGACGTGCCAGACAACCGCTGTCTTGCGCTTCGAGCTGCCCGTTGAAGACAGCTCCCGGACACAAGTGTCCGGCGCACTAAGGTTCTCGGTGGCATCGGAGGTCACAAACGGGGTTATGGGGGCGCAATATCGAAAACTATAAATATAAATGCGCGCCAAGTAGTAAGACCTTCGAGTTAACAGTCTGGTGGAGTAATGATACGTTTCGGTCCTGCGGGCATTCCCCTATCGTGCAAAGGGAGAACCTTGCGAGATGGAATCGAGGATGTCCATAACCTGGGTCTGACCGCGATGGAAGTTCAGCTGGTTAGAGTGGGGCTCCTTGAACGACATCCCACTGAGGAAGAGGTCGGTCTCGTAGCGAGGGACTTGCCGAACGAGCTGGTAGTTGAGATTATCAGGACGGAGGGATCGAGGGAGAGAGTGATTGCCAACCTCGACGCCGAGGTCAAGAAGGGGGACGTCCTTCGCATTCTGGCATCGGGCATAGCAAAGGATTATCACGAACTCGCCGAGCTGGGGAGGCTATCCAGGGACCTCGACATAGAGCTGAACCTTCACGCACCGTACTACATGGATCTCATCGGCGTAGAGGAGGTGCCAGAGAGGAGCGTGGACAGCGTAAAATGGGGCGG
>JAJISH010000415.1 GCA_022848825.1 Thermoplasmatota archaeon | reverse complement strand
AAATCGAAAGTACTGGGGGACGTGTTGATCGTCATCGTCAACAACGACACCCAGGCCCGGAACAAAAAAGGGTTTGGGTGACTCCGCAGATTCCTTTCATCGTGCCCCTGACGATCTCCTTCGCACTCTCCTTCGTCCTCGGCAACCTGCTCTTCGGACTGTTCTCCCTGTTTGCCTAGTTCCCGCCAGAATGCACCGACTTCTTTGTTTGGGAGGCGTGGAGCGCGAGCGGACACGATGGATTTGAAAAAGGTTAAATACGGTGGTGAGTAATCAGCTGGTTGGTATGACGGCCAGAGTGGCGGGGATACACCTGGACCCATCCCGAACCCAGAAGTTAAGCCCGCCCACGTTCTCTCCGGTACTGTGGCGCGCGAGCCCACGGGAAGCCTAACCCTCCTTGAGAGGGTCTCGGACTGTTGGCCTAGGTACGCTAGCCATTGCTCGCTGGGAGCAATCCCTTGAGCGGCGGTGAACCGTGCTGCTTTAACGGTCGTTGGTCCGCGGAACGCCGTCAGCCACCTTCCTTCTTCTGATGAGAACAAAGACCGCCAGAATCGTGGCTAGAGGCATGACCATGTCCTGGAATTCAGGGATGTAGGTCGACGCCGAACCCGAAGATCCCTCCAATCCGTACGAGTTCTGTGTCGTGTAGTTCAGGAAGGCGTAGTTGACCAGTGTGATCCCGGGTGGCACATCGAGGTCAACGGTGACCGTGATCGTCAATGTGTGAGAACCTGGTGCAACATCTGTGAAATGCCAGACGTAGGTATTCCCGGTCTGTGACTCGTAAGGATCGCTCGAGGACTGGAAGGTCACGTTGTCTGGAAGGGTGTCATTCACCCATACGTGAGCTGCGTTCGCTGAGCCTGTGTTGTTGTAGTAGATCGTGTAGTTCAACGTGTCGCCGGGCTTAGCGATGGATTTGTCGACCGTCTTGACTATGGCTATTATGGGGCGCGACACGGTGAAGGAAATGGTGGAGTCGGAGCCTGGCTGCCAGATATTGTTGTTGTTCGTGTAGTTCAGAGTGATGAAGTTCGCAAGGACCGCTTGATCCGCGGCCGTGTCGTTCACCTGGACCGTAATTGTGAAGGAATTCTCGGACTTGGACGGAACGTTGTTGAAGTACCACCGATACGTGTTCCCGCTCCTTGATAGGTACGCCTTGCTCGAAGAGATGTAATTCACAGCACCCGGAAGCGTATCGTTCAGCCAGACGCTCTTTGCCCTACTCGACCCTGTGTTGTTGTAGTAGATCGTGTAGACGACCTGCTCACCGGGGGCCGCGGAGATCTTGTCCGCAGTCTTCTTCACAACCATGGAAGGTTTCGTCTGATCATTCATCTCTCCTTTCGTGGGCGATTTTGAGGTGTACCAGTCATTGACGCTGTCAGTATCGAGGGGCTTGTCCGTCTCGGACTCCCTGTATCTGGACCAGCTCTCGGACACCTTGGTGCTTGGGTAGTCTATCTCGTCAATGTCTGAGGTCCCGTTGACCAGCTTGACATTCGCCCCCCCATCAGGGAGCTTGTCCCCGCTAAGATCCACTGCGAGGTACTCGTTGCCACTGCCAAAGGCCCCGATCGTTGCCCCCTGGGCAAATGTGTATACCGTGACTCCATCCACCGTGACCTCCCATCCGGAGATGTCGATCTCGCTGTCCGTTGGATTGGCGAGTTCGAACCACTCGCTTTTCTTCTTGTCAGGCCTTATCTCGTTCAGCACAATGTCGTCGCCTTGCGGACTGCGTGTCCTGCTCCTGCTGGTGGAGTTCGTCAGCGCGACATCGGAACGGTCGTAGTTCTTGCTCCAATCAATCATGAAGACGTGAGCGACGAAATCGTCGGTCAAGTTGAGGACTTGAGCGGGCACTCCCAGCTCCATCCTGACACTGTCAGTCGCAGCGTCCAACGGCGAGCTGAGCTCCCATGGGATCTCAGAAGACTGATTGTAAACGTAAACGCCAGTGGAGTTGATGCTGCCGCCTTTGCCTACGACAAGCAACATGAAATCGTATCCGACGAACTGGCCGTCCGCGACAGTTCTAAGACCTGTGCTCGGGCCGTCTCTGTCCAAATACACAACGACTCTGTCCATTCCCTCGGAGACCTTCGCGGGCACGGGACCGATGTATATCCTGACGCTTTCACCGGCGTAGGGTTCTGTGAAGTTGGACGGAAGGACGGTCTCTAGCCAATAGTCATCGTCGAAGGGATAGTCCCGTTCGCCGTCACCGTCAACATCGCCTCCCTCGGAGATGTCCGATGTACCGTCGTTGTCGAAGTCGAACCTGTATATCCCGTTCGGACCGTCGAGGTCGTCCGGCACGGTATCACGGTCACTGTCCAGATAGGGAGGGATGTATGGTCCCGGTCTCTCGTAGGAGGCGGGAATCAAATCGCCGCCAAGCATCCTTCCCAGGCGATCGACGTCGAGATAGAAGGAGACGTTCTCCGCCCTGTGAAGCGAGTAGTTCCTGAGGTCGATGTTCTCGTTCACCGTAGCGTCGCCTGGATCGATCCTTATGACGTCATCGTTGCCGTCCATCTGGTATGACCCGTTC
>JAJISH010000414.1 GCA_022848825.1 Thermoplasmatota archaeon | reverse complement strand
ATCGGCCAGGACAACTCCGTCGCGGACGTGGTGCGCGGCGCCACGCTCGATCGCCCGTTCGAGCAGGTCGCTCAGTACATCTCCGATTGCATCGACCCGGTGGACTTCGCGCACGTGCTCGACACGCTCGGCCGCTTCTACCGGGACGGTGACGGCTTCGAAGCCAAGATGGCCGTCGAGACCAACAACCAGGGAATCGCGACCCAGTCAGAGCTCGAGCGACACCTCGGCTACACGAATTTCTACGTCTGGCAGTGGGAAGACTCGGTCCCGGGGTCGAACCGCTTCACACGCAAGGTCGGCTGGTACACCTCGCGCCGGACGCGCCCGATCCTCCTCACGCGGTACCACAAGGCTGTGTCGACCTTCGACGCGGTAACGGGTGAGCCGGACCTCGTGATCAATTCCCCGGACACGATCGATGAGATGCGGGACTTCCAGACCGAAGGGCAGCTCTGGGAGGCCGAAGCGGGCCCGGGGTCTACCGACGACTGCATCATGGCCGGTGCTATCGCCTACTTCACCGCGCAGCAGGAGTTCCACGAAGGTGGCGAGACGATTGCCGAACAGCGCCGCCGGCGGGCCTGGAACGATCAGCGGCGGAAGATTCTATCGGAGCGCCGGGGCACGTCGCGCGACTACATCAACACGGATGCAACGGCAGAGGAGATGCTAGGATATGACGATCTTGGATGAGACGAAGCCGGAAGCGCACCTAGTCGCCTTTTGTGACGGGAGTTACAAGAAGGTCTACCCGATCAAGTGGAAGCACAGCCAGTGGATCCATTACACGCTCGATGACGGCTCCGTCGTCATGATCAACCCGATCAATGTGAACTATATTCATCGGGGAATAGATCCGGCTAAGTACGAGGATCCGGACAAGCACAAGGCAGGGATCTGATGAGAGCTACCGTACAGCTCACCGACGACATCTACGAGCTCTACCAGGCCATTGCGGACAAGCACGCGGTGCGGATCTCGTCCCTTCTACAGGAGCAGCTCAAGCGCTTCGCCCACGTCGATCCCTACGATCGAATCATTGTCCTCCCGGCCACTCAGCGCGACGAGCTCGAGAAGGTCCTCTCTGGTGGCGCCATCGAGGACGCTTCCGATCTGGTCCTCAAGGTCGAGTCTCTCGCGTCGATCCAACTCGAAGGCGTCGTGCTCGACTTCACGCCCGGACAGAAGCGCGAGCTCAAGAGGCTCGCGGAGCGCCAAGGGATCACGTACGAGGAGATCGTCAAGCGGACCGTGCAGTCCATGGAAGAGCAGTTCTTCAGCTACGCGCACTGAAGGAGATTCTAAGATGCCTGTCCACGATTACGTCTGCGAGCCCTGCGACATCATTCTTCCGGATCAATACCACCCATTGCTGGCGGCGGTCCTCTGCTGCCCCGCCTGCGGTGTCCCGTGCGACAAGTCCTGGCACCGCGACTCCCGGCCGCTCTTCCAAGGCTTCACGGTCGACTACGGGGCCGGGCCTGTAGACATCACCTCGCTCAACCAGGTCCGTTCGATTGAGCGCGAGTCCGAACGGTCCGTCCGGCGCGATCCCAAAGGACAGCCCTACATCTTCCGCGCCTACAGCCAGGACCATTCGAACCGCGACGTGAACACTCTCGCCTCCGAAGGGTTTCAGCAGAAGAAGCCGGCGAAGCAGAGCAACGTCCGTCGCGCTAGGAAACCGTTGTAATGTCCATCGAAGGTCGCGCCCTTGACTCGCCCCTAGACCCCGATACCAACCAGCCTATCGGTACCTCCCATGAGAACGAGGACGCCACGCTGCGCTGGCTCCACGCGGCGATCAACGAAGGCGAAGCGATCCTCAAGTCCGATCCGTCCTACGAGAAGATGGACAAGACGATCGACTACGTCCTCGGGAACCAATACACAGGCAAGCGCCCCTCCTACGTCTCTGACGTCGTCGTCAACCGGCTCAAGAAAGCCCTCAAGTCGCACGTCTCCGCCCTCACCGATCTGCGTCCTTTGTTCGCCTTCAAGACTTACAATGAGGCGTACAAGCACCATGCGGACCTCCTGAACCAGCTCACGGTGCTCTGGT
>JAJISH010000413.1 GCA_022848825.1 Thermoplasmatota archaeon | reverse complement strand
GGCGGGCCGGACCATTCCGCAGGTGAAGATCGAGGACAGGCCCAGGTTCCCGTGGCGCGGCCTGATGCTGGACACGGGCAGATGCTACTACTACATGGATTGGCTGAAGCGGTACATCGACCTGCTGGCCTACTACAAGATGAACCGCTTCCATTGGCATCTCACGGAAGATCAGGGATGGCGTATCGAGATCAACGCATACCCGGAGTTGACGCGAGTGGGAGCCTGGCGCACTCAGGCCGAGGGGAGACGCTACGGTGGATATTACACGAAATTGGAGATCCGTGAGGTAGTTGAGTACGCCAGTAAGCGCCATGTTACTATCGTTCCAGAGATCGAGATGCCTGGACATGCTCTTGCCGCTCTCGCATCCTACCCAGAGCTTTCATGCAGCGGTGGACCATTTGAGGTGGCGGTGGTCTGGGGAGTCTTCGAAGACGTCTTCTGTGCCGGCAACGATGCGAGTTTCGTGTTCTTGGAGCAGGTGCGGAGTGAGGTGATGGAACTGTTTCCGGGCCAGTACATCCATATCGGGGGTGACGAGTGTCCTAGGGACCGGTGGCAGTCCTGTCCCCGATGCCAGATGCGGATTGCCGCAGAAGGACTGAGAGACGAGTCCGCACTCCAGAGCTACTTCATCAAGCGGATCGCTGCTTTCCTCGAGCGCGAAGGGCGGAAGCTCATTGGCTGGGACGAGATTCTAGAAGGTGGACTCGCACCGTGCGCAACAGTCCAGTCGTGGCGCGGTACCGCTGGTGCCGTCGAGGCAGCCAAGTTGGGACACGACGCGATTCTCTCACCGACGAGTCATTCGTACTTCGACTTCGATCTTTCGAGAATCGACTTGAGACAGGTTTACTCTTTGGATCCCATCCCGGAGGAACTCAAAGGGCGTGAGTGTGAGCATATCTTGGGTGGTGAATGCAATATGTGGACGGAACGTGCTGCGCAGGATACTGTGGACCAAAAGGTGTTTCCTCGGCTGACGGCCATGGCCGAGTGTCTCTGGTCCGAAGCTGACAACAAGGACTTCTCAGATTTTCACCATCGGTTGCAACACCATTATCAGCGTCTGCGCGAACTGGGAGTCGACTACGGTGCCGAGTTTGCGACGACTGCGGTCTAGGCCATTGAATCCCGATCGCAGAACCTGGCCATCCTGCCTGCTTTGGCTCGTCACGGTCTTGGGTCTTGCATGCAACGGGTCGACCGGAACCCCATCTCCCGACGCAGAATTCGCGGCGCCGACTGAGTGGGATCCAGAGACATATGTAGCCTACCGGACGGAGACACCGCTGGTCATAGACGGCAAGCTGGATGAATCCGCTTGGAGCAGCGCGGAGTGGACGAAGTCGTTTGTGGACATAGAAGGTTCTCAGACGCCTCCGCCGAGGTTCAACACGCACGCCAAGATGCTGTGGGACGACGTCTACTTCTATGTCGCGGCAGAGATGGAGGAACCACATGTCTGGGCCAAGCTGACCGAACGGGATGCGGTGATCTATTACGACAAGGATTTTGAGGTCTTCATCGACCCCGACGGTGACACGCACGAGTACTATGAGTTGGAGATCAACGCATTCGGCACAGAGTGGGATCTCTTCCTAGTCAGGCCGTATCGGGACGGCGGTCCTGCAATCAACGCCTGGGACATTCAGGGCTTGAAGACCGCGGTATCCATAGATGGCACGATAAACCGGCCTGATGATCGCGATCGTGGTTGGTCTGTCGAGATCGCTATGCCATGGGCTGTGCTCGAGGAAGCCGCGAACAAGCCCGCGCCACCAGAGGTGGGAGATCAGTGGAGGGTGAACTTCTCACGGGTGCAGTGGCGCACGAAAGTCGAGAATGG
>JAJISH010000412.1 GCA_022848825.1 Thermoplasmatota archaeon | reverse complement strand
CCCTTTTATAGTTAGACGTCAGTTTTAGTATCGGCTTATGGAATCGGATGAGGGGAGGACATCTTGTCCGGAGTGTCAATGCGAGAGATTGATTAGGGACTACGAGCGTGCGGAAGTCATCTGCGGCAACTGCGGCCTCGTGCTTTCCGATTCTATCATAGACGAGGGTCCAGAATGGAGGGCCTTCGACGCCGATCAGAGGGAGAGCCGCGAGCGGACGGGACCGCCACTGAGCATAATGTCCCACGACTACGGGCTTTCCACGCAGATCGGGTGGAGGAATCAGGACGCGTACGGCAAGGCGATCCCGCACAAGTCCAGGTCGCAGATATACAGGCTGCGGAAGTGGCAGCACAGGATCAGGACCTCGAAGGCGGGAGAGAGAAGCTTGGCCCAGGGCCTCACGGAGATCAACACCATGGCCTCCAAGATGGGGCTCCCGAGGCATGTGAGGGAGACGGCCGCCGTCTTCTACAGGAAGGCGTCTTCGAAGAACCTCGTGAGGGGAAGGAGCATCGACGAGGTCGTTGCGGCCACCCTGTACGCGGCATGCAGGAAGTGCAAGGTTCCGAGAACGCTGGACGAGATGGCGAACGAGGCCAGGGTCGACAGGAAGAGCATAGGGAGGACGTACAGGACGATCGCCCGGGAGCTCAACCTGAAGCTGATGCCTCAGAGCCCGGGGGACTACATCCCGAGGTTCTGCAACAGGCTCAGGCTGGGCATGGAGGTCCAGAAGAAGGCCAAGGAGATCCTGGAGGACGTCGAGCAGGCCGAGCTCGCGTCCGGTGTGGCGCCCTCGGGCGTCGCCGCGGCGGTGATATACATCTCCTCCGCGATATGTGGCCAGCCGTGCACGCAGAAGGACGTCGCCGAGGTCTCAGGAGTGACAGAGGTCACCATAAGGAACAGGTACAAGAGGATAATCGCGAGCCTCGACCTGAACTTGAGGAGCTAACTGGCAAAAAGCTTTATGCCAAGTGTCATATCCGACCGCAGGTGCTCTGATGCCCGAGGAAGCCGAACAGACAATCTCAGATGGAGACCTGGTATACGTCGACTACAGCGTTTGGGTTATACTCCCTGACGGCAAGGAAGACCTCTTCGACACGACGAGCAAGGAGCTCGCCGAAGAGCATGACAACTTCGACGAGAAGAAGGTCTACGGCCCGCAGCCGATTGTCGTGGGCAAGGGCAGGATATTCCCAGGATGGGAGGAGTCCCTGAGGAGCACGAAGGTCGGCGAGAAGACCGTCGTCGAGATCCCACCGGACAAGGCGGCGGGAGAGAGGGACCCCCGACTGGTGGAGCTGCACTCGATCAGGGAGTTCGCTAGAAAGGAGATCGCCCCCGAGGTCGGGAAGATGGTCGTCCTGGGGAACAAGAAGGGCACGATCACCGCCGTCACGGCGGGCCGCGTTCGCGTGGACTTCAACAACCCGCTGGCGGGAAGGACGCTGAAATACGAGTACACTGTCACGAAAAGAGCCGAGTCGCCCGCTGACAGGGCGAGGGGGGTCATCGAGATGGACTACGGCGACCCGGAGGAGTTCGACGTGAAGGTCATCGGGGAGGACGTGATGATCAAGCTGCCGGACGTCTGCAAGTACGACGAGCTCTGGTTCGTCGCGAAGTACAGGGTCGTCAGCGACCTGAGGGACATCGCAGGCTTCGACTCCATACGCTTTGTCGAGGAGTACGTGAAGACGGAGGAGCCCGCCGAGGACGAGCCGAGCGAGGAAGCGCCTGAGGAAGAAAGAGCCCCAGAAGAGCTCCCCGCTGAAGAGGCGAAGGATGATGAGGACACCGTCGAAGATGAACCGAGCGAGGAAGCCCCGGAGGAAGAGAGAGCACCGGAGGAACTCCCCGCCGAAGAGGCGCCCGAGCCCGAGACGGAAGAGTAGCCCCTCGACACAGTTTTATAAGCTCGTGCATTCTGCATCATTGGGACGCGTGGCCTAGTCTGGATATGGCACCAGCCTCCTAAGCTGGCTGTCGGGGGTTCAAATCCCCCCGCGTCCGTTGAACCTAAGGTTCAAATACTCCCAACCCTATCACTTGCATGATGTCCGAGTATCATTACCGGTTCGAAGCCCGAATGAGAAGCTATCTCAATCGCATTGAGGATAGGGAGGATATTCTGCCTGCGAACAAGAAAACCATCAAAACATTCTCTGACGCCTGCATTAGAGAGGGACTCACACTTTCATGCGTTGCCAAGTATGTTAACAGTCTGAGCACGATAGCGTCTTGGACAGACAAGGATTTCAGAGACTTCAAGAAGGAAGATGTTGAAGCACTCGTGGAGGTAATTCAGAAGGAGGACCGCAGTGACTGGACAAAGCATGCCAGGAGAGTGGCACTGAAGAAATTCTTTCGTTATCTCAGGAAGACTTCCGACTATCCTGAGGAGGTAAGATGGATCAAGACCTCGATGAAGAAGAGGAACAGCAAGCTGCCGGATGAACTCCTCACTGAGAACGAGGTTCTGAGGCTGATAGATCACTGTCTGAACCTCCGAGACAGGGCGATAATATCGTTTCTATGGGAGTCTGGATGCAGAGTAGGTGAGTTGCTTTCTCTGCAAATCAAGCATGTGCAGTTTGATGAGGATGGTTATGCTCGTGTTACAATCCCCGAAGGAAAAACAGGACCCAGGAGACTGAGATGCATATCCTCTGCACCTCACCTGAATCTGTGGTTGCAGAACCACTCCCTAAAAGAGGATAAGAACGCTCCCCTTTGGGTAGGAAT
>JAJISH010000411.1 GCA_022848825.1 Thermoplasmatota archaeon | reverse complement strand
GGAAGACCTACGAGGCGGCGGACGAGCTTCCAAACGTAGCCATCAGATTCCGCGACAGGATCAGCTACGAGCCGTCCCTGCTCGGCGTCGTGAACATGGACCCCCAGGGCGGCAGAAACGCTCCCGTGACCCTCGGCATCGGTCCGATCAACGACCCCGCCGCCACCAGATCACCCTGGTGGAGGGGAGGGAACCACGACTTCCCGGCATTCATGGCGCTGGACTACACCGATTTCAAGAACGAGTGGAGGAACGGGCACAACCTCTTCTTCCTCAGCGTCGGTGCGGGGACAGACTACTCGACGATAACATCCTACAAGATTGAGCTTTACGAGGGCGGCTACAGTCCAGGCGTCTACACGCGTGTTTCGGACGAATCCCCTGACACGCCCGAGGACACGCCGGGGACCGTGACTGTCTCCTTTTATCCAGGCATGAGGATGTTGAACCCTCTTGATGGCGACAACATCAACGGCCTCGTGAACATCTCTGGACTGGCGACGAACCCGATGTGGACGGTCGTTCTCAGAGAGGACTTCGAGGGCTCGTGGCCCGGCACCTGGGTCGTGGGCGACAGCACGAGTTCTGGAGGTGAGGATTACTGGGGCTTGACGAACACCACGTACTACGATGGTGTGACGAGCGTGTGGTCCGCGGCATTCGGAGAATACTTCGAGACCGTTCAGACCGAGGATTTCGACAACGGCGGATCCATACCGCTGGATTGGACGACCCTCAGCGTCGGACCGGACTCGCACCGGTGGGAAATGAAGCTGGAATCGGGAAGCGACTACATCGCGGAGTGCGACAGCTCCGGCGCAGGAGCGGGCACTGACATCACGGAATGGCTCCAGATGAGCACGGGCTTCGATGCCAGCTCTCAGTCCTCGCTCAACCTCACGTTCTATTTGGACTATCAGCATGGTGACGGGGACGAGTACGCGAGCGTGCTGTACTCGACAAGCGCGAACTACCCTGCGTTCACTGGACTTCGGACTTGGACGTCCACGACGCAGGGGATCCAGTACATCGACCTCTCCGTGGCGGCAGGAGACCCCTCCGTCCATCTCGCGTTCCTCTATCACGGCACTTACGACCAATACATGCAGGTCGATGACGTCGAGGTCATTGGCGGAATCCCCAACGATGTGAGGCGGCTTTACGACAATGATATGGACGCCTACATGCAACAAGACGTCGACCTGAGCGGGTACGACTCTGCCACCATCGCGTACAACTACTGGTTGGACTCCGAGGACGGCGTTGACTACGTCTACGTGACATACTACGACGGGACATGGCATTACGTGGATCCGCATACTGGAAACAGCAACGGATGGATGGGCTCGTCCGTCTCGATCCCGACGACCGCCACCGAGATCGGATTCCACTTCCACAGCGATACGAGCGGCACAAGGGAAGGTGCGTACTTGGACGATGTCATATTGCTCGGCCATGGCGCAATCGATCAGGTCTACGTGAAGGTTGACGACAGCTCCTGGATACTCGCCAACGGGACCGCCGACTGGTACTACGAGTGGGACACGTCGTCCTTGCTGGAGGGTTGGCACACCATATACGCGAGGGCGTACTTCGGAGCCAGCTTCACCGAAGATTCCGCCAGAGTGACGGTTGACTACTCATTGCCTATGAATCCCAACAGCTACACCAGTTCGCACAGCCTGATGGGATGGTCAAATGACGATACTGTCTGGATAAGGTGGTCAGGAGCCTGGGACAATATCAGCGGAATCGGCGGGTTCGCGGTAGAATGGACAATGAGTCCGATTTCCGTCCCCGGGCCGACCATGGATACTGCGGACTTCGAGTCAACGAGCTACGCCCTGCTCGATGGCAACAGCTGGTATGTCCACATAAGAACCATGGACAAAGCTGGCAACTGGGCGGTGGGCGCCTACCACGTGGGACCATTCTACATTGATACCGCCCCGCCAGACAATCCGGACAGCTACAGCTCCAGTCATCAGAAATTCGTATGGTCCGGCGATGACAGGATATTCATCGAATGGTCCGGGGCTTCCGATCCTTTGAGCGGCGTCTACGGGTACTCTTACACGTGGTCGAGGTTTTCCGACACTCTCCCCATGAGCGTGATAACATCGGTCCTGACCAACACAACGAGCTTCCCACTGGGTCCGGGCGACAACTGGCATTTCCACATCAGGACGGTGGACAACGCCGGGAACTGGGCTCCCGACGCCTATCACGTGGGACCGTTCTACATCGACGTTGAGGATCCTTGGACCACTCATGCATTCACTGGAACAGTCGGTGACTTCGGTTGGTTCTTGTCCGATGTCAGCATCGCTCTAACACCCTCAGACAATCACAGCGGCGTGGACGTGACGACTTACAGGATCAACGGTGCACCATGGACGGTGTACTTCTCTCCGCCGGATGTCGTGAGTGATGGTAACTATACAGTGGATTACTACTCTGTGGACAACGTCGGCAACTTCGAGATGACGAGGACTGGCACCTTCAGCAAGGACGCCACTGACCCACACAATCCCGATGGCTTCACATCGAGTCATGGTGTGGGGACTTGGTCAAGTGACGATGCCATAGACTTCACCTGGACCGGTGCGTGGGACGCGACGAGCGGCGTCTATGGCTACTCGTTCGATTGGACACAGTCGCCTGCGACGCTCCCAGACACGAGCCTGGACTCGACGAGCCCCAGCACGACGAGCCCACCCCTCGGCACAGGCAGCGATTGGCACTTCCACGTGAGGACAAGGGATGTGGCGGGCAACTGGGCTCCCGACGCCTATCATGTGGGACCGTTCTACATTGATGCGAGCCCGCCTACAACACTGGACGACGCATGGGCAGTCCTTGAAGGTGTCGGATGGCGGGATGTCAACATCACTTGGACGTTCGCCACGGACCTCGAATCTGGTGTCGAGCGGTACGACGTGTACTATGGAACGACATATGATTCTACAGGGACTAGCTACGTGCTTCTCGGCTCAACACCGGCGGACACGGACTTCTTCGTTCATGCGAACGGGGGCGAAGGCGACTCCAGCTTCTACTTCTACCAGGTAAGAGCGGTCGACTTCGCGAACAACTCGGCGCCGTACTCGGCACAGGCGGGGAAGTACGTCAAGAACCTAATGCCAGGCTGGAAGCTGGTCTCCATCCCGCTGGAGCAGAAGGACGATTCCGTTGATGCCGTATTGAGGACGCTGAGTTTCGACACCGCGCGCTACTACTACGCAGGAAGCTGGAAGAGCTACTCCACGCAGAAGAACTACTGCACGCTGGAACAGATCGGCACGAACATGGGCATCTGGGTCGAGGTCGTGAGCCGCTCCAATCTGACCGTGGCAGGAAGGGTTCCTACCACTACCCTCGTGAACCTTGCGAAGGGATGGAACCTTGTTGGCTTTCCGTCATTCGACACAGACTACACGATCGCAGACCTGAAGTCTGATTCAGGGGCGATTAGAGTGGAGATCTTCAACGCATTCTCCCCACCTTACTTCCTCAGGGTCGCGAACGACATCGAGACGATGACGGCGGGCAATGGCTACTGGATCGAGGCCTCTGCGTCGGGAACATGGACCGTGACTAATCGAGCGGAGAACCCGGAGGACCCGAAGGATTCGGCGGGCAATGAGGGCACCAAATCCCTCCCGCCAGAGAATCAGGGCGCATCAACCTCGGAGCCGGATCCCGCTCAAGTCGCTGGACTTCAGGCCGCTCAGCAAATCGATATTCTCAGCCTGCTAGCACTCGCGCTTGTTTCGCTAATCGCTCCAATGGGCACTGTTTTTCGCCGCCACTGAGCCCGGAGACCAACAAGGACTATTCCTGAGGCTTGGGCAAGCTCTCGAAGAGCGCCTGAACAGCCCCGTCCGGATCCTGGAAGACCGCGAACCAGCCTATGTTGGGGACTTCCGTCTTGGGCACGAGCATCTTCCCGCCCAGCTCCTCGATCTTCTTCGAGGTCTCGTCGACCGAGTCCACATTGATATGGTTCAGCACTCCAAAAGTGGGTTGCCCCTCCTCCGGGACGAAGAGGCCGCCGTGCGGCGGTGTCGGCGCGTGGAAAAGCGTGTAGTCCATCTCAGGCACGTCCTCAAACTTCCATCCGAAGATCTCACCGTAGAACTCCTTGCTCTTCTCCTTGTCCTTCACAGGGATTTCTATGTGGGTGAAGCTTCCATGTTTAGGTTCTTCTGTCATAATCAGCCCCCTATGACCGCCCCAAGTGAATACGAGACTTAAAGGCTTGCGGGGGGGGAGATAAGTGAAAGCAGAGAATGCAGAAAGGGGTCCAGCTCGATTGCTGCATTCATGGGACGGGCCTGTCCGCCCCGTATGACCCCTTCCTACTGGGGGCGGAGGCCTCGGGCAGCCAGCCAGTCAGCGCCTCCGTTCCCCGCCTCGTTCCGAGCGTGCCTCACCGTTCCAGGCGTGGACGACCCAGTTCCCCTGCGGGGGGTTGCGCTTCTTATGGTTCTTCCGGACGTTTCAATCACCTCATCCTGTAATGAGGATGGTCACAGGGTTAGGTTTGAGCGGTAAGAAGTGAACGAAAAGTGACCACTTCCGGTCGCTTCTTGGGGACTGTTCCGTCTCCTGAACAAGGTTTATTTACCAATCCAGCCGATGACATGACGGATGAGGAAGATCAGGATCAAGAGATGGAAGGACGGCGCCCTCGAAGAAGTGGATGACCTGGTCGCCGAAGAGACGTTCCTCCATCTGGAGATCGAGGACAAGATCGGCTTTGACACGATCATCTCACCTCATGACATCAAGGACTTCGTTTATGGTAACCTCTTCTCAGAAGGCTTCATCGATGAGCCCTCTGAGATCAAGACATACTCGGAAAGGGAGAAGGACGGGAGCTTCCGCGTGGATGTCTCCATCGACCTGGACCCGGACATCTCCTACAGGAGGAACTACAACATACTCTGGACGGACTGCACGGCTCCCTCGGATGTCCAGAAGAGAATCGGCGATAGAATCGCGAAGATGGACTCCCCGCTCAGGATCAAGGCTTCCGACGTCCCGCTCGTACGCAGTAAAACCGCAGACCGAGTGGACGTCTACAAGCAGACCGGTGCCTACCACTACGCTTTCCTGTTCGATGAGAAGATGAACCTCATCGCCACGGCCTTCGATGTGAGCCGCCACAACGCGGTTGACAAGGTCATCGGCTCCACATTCCTCAACGGCGGCACTTTCGCGGACAAGGCTCTCTTCGTCACGGGCAGGATCACGTCGAACATGGTTTGGAAGTGCCTCAGGGCCGGGATCCCGTTAGCAATGTCCAGGAGCGCCCCGTTGCTTGAGGCGATAGAACTCGCGAATGCGTATGACATGGGGGTAATCGGATTCGCTCGGGGAAAGCGGTTCAACCTGTATTGCGGGGAGAAGTACATCGACTTCGGGTGATCGTCTGACGGATGTCTCGGTAGCGATTCTCACTGGCGGGAACTCCTCCCGTTTCGGGCGGGCCAAACAGCTCTTCGAAGTTGATGGAAAGCCACTCTTCGACATATGCTACGAGAAGTTCCAAAGGCTCTCGGACGATGTCTTCCTTCAGGGCGAGTTCTCGGGCACTGATGCGGACATCAGAGGGGATCTAGTGAGCGAGAAGGGTCCGTTGGGCGGGATCTACTCCGCCCTGAAGAACGCGAGATACGAGCGGGTCTTTGTCCTCGCGTGCGACATGCCAGACCTCGACCCGCGGATACTGGATCTTCTGCTCGATCATGGTGAGAATGAGCTCGTCGTTCCGAGATGGAGGAACGGGCACTTGGAACCGCTTTGCTCGTTGTATTCGAAAAGCCAGATGCCACTGGTCGAAGAGATGCTGGCGAGCGGGACGCTCAAGATATCCGAGCTTTTTGGCCGAGTGGAGAAGACGTCGTTCCCCATCATTGACGAATGGATCGAGCAGGGGCTCATCTCAGCGGGTTGCTTCCGCAACATGAACGAGCTGCACTCGGAGTGAGCTACTCTTCTTGACCCTCTTCCGCGATCAGCAGTCTGGGGAGTGTCCTCGCCCTTTCGACCGTCGCGGAGCCTGAGTCCACGAGTCTCTGCATCTCCTTCCCTGAGGCTTTCACTCCCCTTGGCGGGATGACCATTCCAATCTCTGCGTCCTCGAGCGCATGCTCTCTCGGCACCAGAGCCAAGCCAAGCTGCCTTCCCTCGATGACGACGCTGCTCGTCACCTCCCCGATGATCCTGTCCTGACCGCTCACGACAAAGGCACCGGGCCTGACAACGCGAATTCCCTTCTTGTTCATCCGGTAGCGGATGATCTCTCTCTCGCGGTTCCTGGCCTTCTCGACCGCTCTCTGCCTACCGACGAAAAAGGACTTGTGCAGCTTGACGAAGGTCCCATATCCCGCCTCTGTCGGGAAGAGATCGTGCTCGCCCGCGAGCTCGTTCCCCCACAGCGGGAATCCCGCCTCTGTCCGGGTGGAGTCCCTCGCTCCCAGGCCCGCTGGCTTCACGCCGTAGGGCTTTCCCTTTTCCAGGATCTGATTCCACAGCTTCGGAGCATTCTTCGGGTGCACGAAGAGCTCGTAACCATACTCCTCGCCGGTATATCCCGAGCGGGAGATTATCAACGGAACGTTGCCCAGCCTCAGCTTCATGAGCTCGAACCTTGCCAGCGACCAGAACCTCCGCCTCAGCCTTTCGTCCTTGATCAGCTCCATGATTGTCTCGCGGGAACTGGGTCCTTGGAGCGCGATATCCACCCGCCGGTCCCTCCCGCTCGAGGGGTCCTTGAGGTCCCTCACGCTCACGTCTCCGCTGACGTCCACGGACGGGTGTTCCCTGCTGAGGAGGTACTCACCGGTGCTGACGGCCTGAAGCCAGGCAAATACCTTCTCTGCGTTGACGGCGTTGGCGACGATCATGTAGTCCTCCTCGTCGATCTTGTAGATGAAGATGTCATCCAGGACATGCCCGCCAATGTCCAGCACGTAGGAATAGTGTGATTCGCAGGGCTTGAGCCATCTGACGTAGTTCGTCGTTACGGCATCCAGGAAGTCGGTGGCGTCTCTCCCCTGAACGCTGATGACGCCCATGTGGCTCACATCGAAGAGCCCAGCGGTCTCGCGGACCGCCCTGTGCTCGTCGGCGATGCTCGTGTAGAGGATGGGCATCTCCCATCCCGCGAAGGGCTTCATGGATGTCCTTTTGGCCAGCTTGAGGTGCTCTTCGTACAGGCAGCTCCTCCTCGGCGGAATGTCCTCTGGCTCGTACATGTACATCTTCTTGCGGGACCTCTTCCGCAGGAAATCTCTTTGACCCACGAAATAGGGTTTCGAGATGTCCATGAAATCCTTCCGCCTGCGCACTATCTCACTCCCGTGTGTCTTCCTCTTGCCGTAGATCGGGAGGTAGCGCCTCTTCCGCGTATCCAGTTCTGCGTCATATCCGATCGGGCCGATCCCCATTCTCTTGCCCGCGTCCAGAATCGCTTTCCAGACGTGCACGCTCTTCTTCCTGTCAACGATGATGTGGAACCTCTCACACTTCTCGTGGAACCCGGCCCATCCGATCACGACCCGGTTCTTGCCCATCGAAACCTTCACGAGACCCTTGCCGTCCCACTTCTTGAGCTCTGGAGCCAGTTTCCTCAGAACCCTCAGGCTGCTGTGACCGTGGAGCAAGATGCTCGTCTTGCCCTCCCGCCTGAGGTCTCCGACTATGACGGGTCCTTGAACCTTTCTGAAGAGGTCGTCATCGAAAATCACGTAGGAATCGGACAGCGCTCGGAACCAGAGCTTGATCCTGTCTGCGTTCTGGGGATTGGTCACGACGATGTAGCGGTCCCTTCCGACCCTGTCAGGCGGCCCTCTCATCACGACCACGTCGTCGATTATCCTGCCGTCCTTGTCCAGGACGAGAGTCCTCTGGCTCATTCCCACTTCCATGTCGCGAATGGGACCTGTGCAGACCTCGTCGAGGAATGGCCTCGCCCGCCAGCCGCGAACCTCTAGGAGGCCGTAGGCAGACGCGTCCAAGACTCCCGCGGAGTCCTTGGTCTTCTCGATGTCCTTCTTCAGCGTGTGATAGACGGCAGGAATCCTCCACCCGCCGACCCTCCTCATCTTGGCGCGGGACTCCTTGTGAATCTCCTCAAGAGGACTCTCGAGGTCCTCACCTTCGCCGGTGCCATAGTGCGGATATCCATGCCTCGGCGCGGGCACCTCGCTCCTCGCCTCCCGGACAAGCTCGTCGACCTCCCGCCTGACCTCTTCGAGTATCCTGAGCTCGATCTTCCCCCTGCCTACGTCCTTCTCCCGTCCGACGTAGTGGAAGGGCTGGATGTTCGTCAGTATCCTGTGAGACAAGGCGGCGATCTTCTCCATTTGACTCTTTCCGAACCCCCGCTGGGTGACCCAAGTCGTGCCGAAGCGTATCGCGCTCGGGTGTATGGCGTTCTCATCGTACGGGATCGTGTTCTTGTTGATGACGATTCCACAGAGCTCCATGATGCGGGCGACTATCTCGCCCGTGAGCGGGTAGCCGGTCTTCGTCTTGACGTCCCTCAGGTCGATCAGAAGCAGGTGGCTGTCCGTCCCGCCATAGGCGACGGTAAGACCGAGCTTCTTGAACGAGCTCACCAGATGCTTCGCGTTCTCCACGATCCTCCTCGTCAGCTCCCTGAACTCGGGCGTCTTGGCTATCTCGAAGCACACGGCCTTCGCGATGACGTTGTTCAGGTGCGGCCCGCTCTGCTCGCCCGGGAAGACGGCCCGGTCCAGCGCCTTCGCCTTCTCCTTGTCCGTCGTCATGAGGACCGCCCCGCGGGGACCGCAGATCGACTTCTGGGTCGTGAACATGACCACGTCCGCGTATCCGATGGGGTTGTTGAACTGCCCGCCAACGATGAGGCCTGCGACGTGCGCCATGTCCGCGAGGAGAATCGCCCCGCCAGCCGCGTCGGCGACCTCCCTGAACTTCTTCCAGTTGATATTCCACGGGTAGGCGCTGTACCCCGCGATGACAAGTTTCGGTCTGTGCTCCTTGGCGAGCCTCTTCAGCTCCTTGAAATCGAACTTGCCAGTCCTGTCGTCCGGGTAGTACGGGATTATGTTGTAGTACCGCCCTGAGCGGTTCACCTCGCTCCCGTGCGTGAGATGCCCGCCCGCGTTGAGCGCCATCCCCATGACCGTGTCACCGGGCTCGAGGAAGGCGCTGTAGACGGCGTTATTGGCGATAGCGCCCGAGAGCGGCTGGACGTTCGTGAAGATCTCGTCCGCGGATATCTCGTCCGTCGCGAAGATCTCCGCCAGTCTCTTCTCCGCCAGGTTCTCCATGACGTTGACGTACTCACAGCCCTTGTAGTACCTCCTGTCCGCGAACCTGCGCTGGTGCGTCATCTGGTGCTCGTAGTCCGTTGCCAGCCCCCTGGCCTCCTTGTCCATCCTGACCGATGGATGCCCCTCGGCGTAGAGGTTCGCGAAGGCGGACGCGACCGCCTCCCTCACCGGGCTGGGACAATAGCTCTCGGATGCGATCATTATGAGCTTCCTATCCTGCCTCTCCTCCTCGAAGCCTATGAGGTCAGCGACCTCCTTGTCGATATCCTCGAGGCGAGCGTTGAAGACCAGATCCGCGTATGTTCTCTTGGCCATGCGACCACTTCTCCTGCTATTGCCAAGTGATAGTCGCTCATAACATTATTCTTTTGCAGCTGTCACCCTCGCAGGGGACAAACGACAGTTGATATGCCCCCGAGTGTAGACTATTATCGGAGGTGTAATTTTGACGTCACAACAACTAGATGAAATGCTCAGCGCCTGCGAGGAGTGTGCTGGTGGGGACGTCCGTTCCTACGAAGAGCACTTCGCAGCGTGTCCCGAATGTAAGGAATACGCGGAGGCCGCTGAGAAGCTGAATGTGCAACTGGGGTTCCTGGAGGATTTGGCCTCCAAGCCCCTGGACGAGAGAAAGCAACTTCTGGGCTCGAGGATGCGCAAGTTCCTGGGAATGCCCGAGGCGGAGCGGGAGGCGGCGATAGCCGACCTTCTCAACGCTCTTGGTGATATCTCCGAGGATGCCAGGATGAAGGTCGTGAAGGCTAGGACCGACATCATGATGGAAATCCCGAAGGAGCACCGCAACACGCTTATGACCGTCTTCGCCGAGATCATGAAGGACTGGCCGCACGAGCGCAAGATGATGGAGAAGCAGGCCGTCATGAAATCGACGGAGGACTACTTCTTCCTCAAGCGAAAGATGGTCCGGAAGAAGTTCGGCCAGATGCTGGCGTAGGAGGCGACGAGATGGATCCACCGGTCAAGATGGTGAGAAAGGTAACCTTGATCGCCATACTGTTCGCCGTCATCGGCGTCGGCATGGCCTGGACAGCCCTGATCATGGAGCAGACGGTGCTCGTCCCCATGCAGGAGGACTACTTCGCGAACAACTCGAAGGCAGACAGGGACAGCGCGCTGGCGGGTTCCGACCTGGCGAAGGATCTGGCGGCCATCGAGGAGATGAAACCCACGATCCTGACGCTGAAGCTTGTAGGCATTGCGACGGTGCTTTTCGGCATTACCATTGCCCTGTTAGGCATCCTTCGTATGCTGTCCCTGATGCCCGTCGGATTGGGTGACGTCCTTCGAGCGAACCTCGAGGACATGGGACTTGGGAAGAAGGAGTAGGTCGGCGACGGCCTACGGCCCCCTTCCCGGGCCGTTGATCCCTTGGAGACCCATAAGTCTTTTCTCGCACCGCTGATTCCCTAGATTGCAGAAGGTGGCAGAATGAGGGTCTGTGGGATCGTCGGCAGTCCGGTCAAGAAGGGGAGCGTGGACCTGCTCGTGTCGCGAGTTCTGGAGGGCGCCAGGAGCGAGGGGGCGGAGACCGAGAAGATATTTCTGAACGACCTGAAGATAAGGCCCTGCCAGGACTGCGAGAAGGACCCCGATCCCGAGTACTGCCTCTTCGACGATGATATGAAGGTCATCTATGACGCTCTGGACTCGTGCGACGTCATCGTCCTGGGTTCTCCTTTGTACTTCGACACCGTGAGCGCGCAAACGAAGCTGATGATTGACCGCTGCAACTGTCTGATGCCCTACGTGAGGCGTGAGGACGGCACGTATGGTTTTGAGAGAAGGAAGAAGAGCCGGAACAAGGGAGTCTTCATCGCGGTCGGCGGGCAGGACAGGGACTTCACGCCCATCCTGACGACCGTGAAGGCGTTCTTCAAGTGGGCGAACATCGAGCTTGTTGACAACATCCTCTACGGTCAAACGGACGAGGTCAGGGGCGGCGTCAAGGACGACGAGGAGACCATGGCCAGGGCATTTGAGATCGGCGTCAGAATCGCCGCGCCAGCAGGCCGGACGGAATAGTCGCTATTCGACCTTCACCATAGCCTGGCCGCAGCAGACGAGTTCTCCGCCACCGGCTTCCTTGACCTCGACGACGTTCCCGCAGATCTCGCATCGAAAGACTTCACCTACTTCGCTAA
>JAJISH010000410.1 GCA_022848825.1 Thermoplasmatota archaeon | reverse complement strand
CGAAGAGAGTCACGGGGCAGCCTTGTCGAAGCCCTCGCCTCTGAGCGGCTTCGTCGCGTCCAGCCCCAGCTTCGTTGTCGTGCCTTCCGCACTCGGGTCCAAAGAGCTGCCGCGGGCGCCCTTCACCTTGAGCATGCCCCTGTCCGCCTGGAACCGCGTGGCTAGCGCCCATTCGACGTCCCTGTCGTCGTAGATGTCGATATCGGTGTCCACGACCACGACCCGCTTCATGGACGGGTGGCCCGTGAATGCGGCCATCATCGCGTTCTTCTGGTCGCCCTCGACCTGCTTCTCGACGGAGACGACCCCGTGAAGCCAGCAGCATCCTCCCTCTGTCAGGCGGACCCCGCCGACCTTGGGGACGACCTTCTTGACGCTGTCGTAGATCTGCGGCTCGCGCGGCATCCCCATGAAGAGGTAGTGCTCCCTCCCGCCCGGCAGGAGAGCGTGGAATATCGGGTCGTCCATGTGATAGATGCGGTCGATGACGACGACGGGTTCGTCCCGCACGATGTCGTACGTTCCGGTGATGTCCACGAAGGGGCCCTCCTTCGCGGTCTCGTTGATCATCCTGCCCTCGAGGACGTACTCCGCGTATCCTGGGACTGTAAGACCGTTCTCGATCTTCGTGGCCCCGATGTTCTCGCCCAGCGTGGCGAGCCTGAGAGCCGCCGCGATCCTCAGCTCGTCCGTCTCGTAGCTCACGGACATGCCCGCCGGCAGGAGAATCGACGGGCAGAGTCCTATCGCCACGGCAATCTTGAGCTCCTCTCCCCGCTCGATGGCTTCCTTCCACATCGCGTACAGGTGCCTCGGGACGACGCGTGCCGCGAGCCTCGTCTCGTCCAGCACCATCATCCTGTGGAAGGACATGTTCCTCTTCCCGCCTAGCTCAGCGACGATGACGCCGGATGTGACGTATCTTCCACCGTCCTCCGGGTACCACTTGGTGATCGGGGACTCTGTCAGGTTCACATCTTCAACGACGTTCTTGAGAACGGGGGCCTCCTCGATGACATCGAAGTCCGCGGGATTCTTCATGGCGTCAAGCATCTTGGGAAGGAGATCCTCGGGTGTCTGGTCCAGCGCGCGGGCAATCCTCTCGCGGGTCGCCCAGACGTTTCCTGCGACTCGGAAACCGTTGAAATCCTCGAACAGGAACGGGGTGGTCGGATTCTCCCTCAGCTTCTTCGTGATGAATGAATCGTCTTTCACCGGTTCCTCGACAACCTGCAGATCTTCGAAATGCTCCAGATATCTCCTCATGGCCATGTTCCCGCCTCGACTACCGAATGGGTGTTCCTATTTCTATCTTTTCCGAGGGCAAGGTTCTGTCTTTCAGCTTGATATGTCGTTCTTCTCATCGAAGTCTGACACTTCGCATGCCTGAAAGCCATATTGAGCTATGGCACATCGATTACTTCTCTCTCAAGCTCGAACTGGTCCCGTTCCACGATAAGCACGATTTCATACCTTGCGCCAGGTCGCACATTCTCCAGCGTGAAGAAGTCCCCGTCAGTGAGGAGTTCGTCCCAGGTGAGGTCAGTGAAGTTCAACCATTCGCCCGAAGGGCCTTGCCCCAGCGAAGACGGCTCCAGAGTCATTGGGAAACCGCTCCAGAGTGTGTCGTTGGTGTATGCATTCACCTCAAACTCTTCGAGGTGAGACACCCTTACGTCGACGTAAATCTCGATCTCGTAACCTTCCTGCGTTTCCCGCAGAATCATCTCAACGTCGGGACACATGTAGCAGCATGGTTCCGGAGGGCCCCTGTCGTAGGTGAACTGAGCAGACAATACAGCTGCAGCGATGGTGACAGCCACTACGATGCCCACGGCGGAATATGTCGTCTTCGGGCCGTAGCGGGGAGCCCCTCGGTCTCGAACCCTCCTCATGCTGTGCCCCAAAGCCGTCAGGTATGCCCCGACAGAGCTCACCACGGCCGGATACAAAGCAGCGCTCACGAGCTGTTGTGTGAACCAATCGCATCCTCCGACCCCAAGCGTCGCGCGAGTCTGGCCGCGCACCGCGATTGCCATGAGCGCGGTTCCCACGAGGAATATCAAGATGCCCGAGAGGAGAACTTCCCTGTCTAAGAGAGACCTCCACAATCTCGATCCGAAGCCAAGACTGCCTATGAGCAAACCGCCCACGACAAGAAGAACCCACAACCAGACGGCGAATGCGAGATGAGTTTCGCGACTGACCTTGTCGTGGTTGATCATCCACGAGTCGTAGACGAGGTAGTAGCCGATGACCATCAGTAGGCACACGACCGCGATTGCTCCTATTCTTCGAGCCCTCATGCCTTCG
>JAJISH010000041.1 GCA_022848825.1 Thermoplasmatota archaeon | reverse complement strand
GCGTAGTCGTCGACCCCGAGATCCTCCTCAAGGAGCTGAGCGAAGTCAAGAGGAGAAGGAAGCGGACGGGCAAGCTGCTCATAGCCGACCGCGCGCACGTGATAATGCCCTGGCACAAGATCATCGACGGCCTGGAGGAGGAGCTCAAGGGCAAGCTGAAGGCGGGGACAACGATGAGAGGAATCGGACCCTGCTACACGGACAAGATCGCGCGGACGGGCATCCGCATGGCCGACCTGATAGACACGCGCGTCTTCAACGAGAAGCTGGACCTGTTCATCCCGATGAAGCGGAAGATCATCGCCGCCTACGGCGGTAAGAAGCGGATCAACAAGAAGAAGATACAGAGCGATTACGCGAAGTACGCGAGGAAGATGAAGGACAGCGTCGTTGACGTGTCGCTTCTGATCAACCAGGCCCTGGACAAGGGCAAGAACGTGCTCTTCGAGGGCGCGCAGGGGACGCATCTGGGCATAGACCACGGCATCTATCCGTACGGAACGTCATCGAACACCGTCGTCGGCGGGGCGTGCACTGGCACGGGAGTGGGACCGTCCCGCATAGGCAGGGTCGTGGGCGTCGTGAAGGCCTACACGAGCCGCGTGGGCACGGGACCGTTCCCCGCGGAGCTGAAGAACAAGACGGGCGAGTACATGCGGAGGCAGGGGATGGAGTTCGGCACCACGACCGGACGGCCGAGACGATGCGGGTGGCTGGACCTCGTCATGGTGAGGTTCTCGAAGCGCGTGAACGCCCTGGACGGCATCGTCATCACCAAGGGGGACGTCCTTGGCGGGCTCAAGAAGGTCAAGATCTGCAACGAGTACAAGTACAACGGGAAGCGCATGACCGAGTTCCCCGCCAACATGCGAGTCCTCGCGCGCTGCAGGCCGGTCCTGAAGGAGTTCAAGGGCTGGGAGAACAGGTCGCAGGAGGAGTGGAAGCGTATCTGCGACAAGGGGTACAAGGCGCTCCCGTCGGAGATGAAGACCTACCTCGCGTACATCCGCAGGACGCTGGACGTGCCGATAGAGATGATCGGGCTCGGCCCCGCCAGAGAGGAGACGATGGACCTCAGGGGGAAGAGGACCCCGCTCGCTTGAGCTTCTGGACCATCTCGCAGGCCCTGCATGTCTCCTTGCCGGTCGGTTCGCCGCATGCCTTGCACTCGTTGAGCTCCACGGGCGGGAACTTCTGAGTGAGGAGCGGTGCGAGCTCGTCGTACGACTTCAGGAGGGCGTGCCTCGTCCCGGGCGATTCGCTCTCCAGGACGTCGATGATCTCCCTGAACCGCCCCCGTTGTGCGCGCGTGGAATACGGACACTCGGCATCGCAGATCTCGATCCCGCGGAGCATGGCGTAGAGGTAGGTCTCCTTCTCGGGGATCGTCCTCAGCGGCTGGATGCGCGGCACGAGACCGGGCTGCACGCTCGTGTGCGGGCCCAGCCTTGCGAGCCGCCCGATGTCCCCGCGAGCGAGGTTCATCAGGATGGACTGGCTCGTGTCATCGAGGTTCAGCCCCGTCGCCAGCACGGTCGCTTCTATCTCCCTCGCCTTGGCGTTGAGGCAGTACCGCCTGAGGACGCCGCAGTAGGAGCATGGTATGGTGTCCGGGTCCCGCTGGACGATCTCGTCCATCGTCAGACCGAACGCCTCCTCGAAGCTGATGACGTGATGGGGGATCCCGCGCGCCGCGCAGAACTCCCGCGCAACCTCCAGGGCCTCCGGCCTGTACCCATGGATGCCCTCGTCCACCGTTATCGCGTGGATCTCGAAGTCCCGCCTCGGCGCAAAGACCTCGTGCAGGAGGAGCGTCGCGACGGTGCTGTCCTTCCCGCCGGAAAGGCCGACGGCGATCCTGGCCCCGCCCCTCAGCTTGACCTGGCTGGATATCTCCGCCTTCACCCGCTTCTCGAGGAATGCGACGAAGTGCTCCCTGCACAGGTGCTGCCCGTTGTAGCGGATGAGAGTGACCGCCTCATTCGTGCACCTGGAGCAGAGCATGGTACGAGGGATGTGTGCTTTGATATTTAGTGTTTGACGATTCGGCCTGAACACTGGCACTGGCCAAAGATCTCCAGTCATGCAAAGGTTTTTTATCGTCGGGGCAATTCGGATAGGAAGGGGGAGAGATGAAAGGAATCTGGGTGGAGAAGCACAGGCCACGTAGCCTTGACGATGTCGTCGGTCAGGAGGCGATCGTGGAGAGGCTGAAGGCGTATGTGAAGACCAAGAACCTCCCCCATCTGCTTTTCGCGGGCCCTGCCGGAACGGGCAAGACGACATGCGCGATAGCTCTCACGCGCCAGCTCTTCGGGGAGAACTGGAACCTCAACTTCAACGAGCTCAACGCCTCGGACGAGAGGGGCATCGACGTCGTGCGCAATAAGATCAAGAGCTTCGCCAGGATGGCGCCCATAGGCGAGGGCGGGTTCAAGATAATCTTCCTGGACGAGGCTGACGCGCTGACATCGGACGCGCAGGCCGCCCTCCGCAGGACCATGGAGAAGTACACGAACACGTGCAGGTTCATCCTCTCCGTCAACTACTCATCGAAGATAATCGAGCCCATCCAGTCGAGGTGCGCGGTCTTCCGCTTCCGCCCGCTGAAGAGGGAGGCGGTCGAGGGATACCTGAACCGCGTCGCCGATGGCGAGAACGTGAAGATAACGAAGGAGGGAATGGACGCGCTCATCTACATCGCGCAGGGTGACCTGAGGAAGGCGACCAACTCGCTGCAGGTCGCGGCGTCCATCAACACGACCGTGGACGAGGACACGCTCTACAAGGCGGCCGCGACCGCCCGACCCGAGGACGTGAGGAAGCTACTGGAGACGTCCCTGGAGGGGGATTTCATGGCGGCCCGCGCGGTGCTTGATGACCTGCTCATCGAACACGGGCTCTCGGGCGAGGACCTCATAAAGCAGATCCACAGGACGCTGTTCGAGCTGGCCATCCCGGACGATGTGAGGGTCAAGCTCATCGACAAGATAGGGGAGGTGGAGTTCAGGATGATCGAGGGGAGCAATGAGCGCATCCAGCTCGAGAACCTGATCTCCAACTTCGTCGTCGCCGGCCTGGAGATGAAGAAGAAGTAGTCTCCGAGGCTATTGCCCCGGAGGCGGCTGAGACGGCGGCGGCTGCTGGCCCGGTGGGGTCTGCTGACCCTGCGGCGGATACTGCCCGGGGTGTTGTCCCTGAGGAGGGTACTGTCCTGGAGGATACTGCGGCTGTTGGGGCGGCTGTGATTTCTTGCGGGTCACGGCCCACACAACGAGCGCAATGATGACGATGACTATCACGGCGATGATGATGAGCCCCATCAGAATGGCGTCGAACACCGACCCCACCACGTTCTCCCCGAGATCGAGGCCAGGACTGTCCAGCGGATTGACTGGGCTCGTTCCAGCGGCGAATTCCGCGATGTTATCCCAGCCGTCCGAGTCGTAGTCATCCTGGGGACCCTCCTCGAGGGTTCCGAAATGGGTTATCTCCCAAGAATCGGTCATTCCATCCAAGTCGGCATCCGCTGCATAGGCAGACCCCGCAACGAACACCAATGCCAGAGTCGCAAAGAGCACGATATACTTCCTCATTTGAATCACATGAACCGATTTGGCTCCTATATTTAAATCGTAGCGGCCTGAGAATCCCGCACGAGAATCACGGCGCCTTCACCATAGATTTAGGATATACGAAAGCTTAATAAGCCAGCCCTGTCATCTAATACTGATGAGGACCGAGCAGGCTGACGAGTACCTTGAGCTCATGTACAAACTGACAAGGCACGGCAAGCCCGCCAGAACGACTCGAATCGCCAGAGAGCTCCACCTGGCTCCCGCGAGCGTCACGGAGATGTTGCAGCGACTCGCGAAGAGGGGTTACGTGAAGTACAAGCCGTACAAGGGCGCCACGCTCACAAAGAAGGGTCTCATGGAGGGGAGAAGGCTTGCCAGGCGCCACAGGCTCTTGGAGAGGTTTCTTCATGACGTCCTGAAGATCGGAAAGGACAAGGTTCACGATGAGGCGTGCAGGCTCGAGCACGCGATCTCGTCCGAGACGGAGGCGGCGATATGCAGGCACCTGAAGCATCCCGCCGAGTGTCCGGATGACGGTTCACCCATACCTCCCTGCGATAGGGACGTCTTCAGCTGCGAGGAGTGCGAGCTGGCGGAGAAGACGAACCCGGGGAAGAGGGCGAGCCTCGTCTCTCTCTCAACGCTTGCGGAGGGCTCGAGTGCCAAGGTCGCCTTCATCCGTGCGGGAAGGGGGCTCTGCCGGAGGCTCTGCGAGATGGGTTTCACGAAGGACACCGTCGTTAGTGTGAAGAGGAAGTCGGGACGCGGCCCGATGGAGCTCGACATCAAGGGCTACAACCTGGCGATCGGCTGGGGAGTGGCTTCGAAGATCTTCGTCGAAGTGAGCTGATGACGTGAGGACGCTGCGGATAGCCCTGGCGGGGAACGCCAACGTCGGCAAGAGCGTTCTGTTCAACGAGCTGACGGGGCTGCACCAGACAGTGGGGAACTGGCCAGGGAAGACCGTCGAGAAGGCGGAGGGGAAGCTCCAGTTCGAGGACCACGAGATTCACGTGGTCGATCTTCCAGGCATATACTCTCTCTCATCCTACTCCATCGAGGAGATCGTGGCAAGGGACTACATCGCCCTGGAGAGGCCAGATATCGTCGTCAACGTGGTCGACGCCACTTCCCTTGAGAGGAACCTCTTCCTGACCCTGCAGCTCATAGAGCTCGAGGCCCCTCTCGTCATCGCACTCAACCAGATGGACCTGCTCAAGAAGAAGGGGTGGGAGATAGACATCGACGCCCTCGAGAAGGAGCTCGGTGTGCGGGTCGTCCCGACGGTAGCGATCAGAGGAGAAGGGATCCATGAGGTGCTCGTCCAGTCCATCGAGGTCGTGGAGGGGAAGGCTCTCAGACCGCGGATTCCCGAGTACTCTCCGGAATTGGAGAAGAGGATCGAGAAGCTCCAGTCCGTCGTCTCGGGAATCGGGGCTGACTTCCCGGCGAGATGGACGTCCATCAAGATGCTCGAGGACGATGACAACGTCATCTCCAGAGTGGGAGAGCAGGATGAGAGCGCCGTAATCGCTGCCACGATCCTTTCGGAGGAGATCGAGAGCAAGTTCGGAGACTCGTCCTCGAACGTCATAGTGGGCGAGAGATACAGGATCGCGGGCCAGATATTCAGGAAGGTGGCCAAGCCGACGAGGGAACCGACCCCTTCCCTGAGCGATAGGCTGGATGCCTTCACCATGAACAGGGCGACGGGGTACGTCATAATGGGCCTGGTCCTGCTCGGCGTCTTCTCGCTCATATTCATCGTGGGCGACTTCCTTTCCAGCAACCTGATCGAGGGTTTCGCCCAGGTCGAGGCTCTCTTCTACGAGACATTCGGAGTGAACGGTACATCCGAATTCGTGTGGATGGGTCTGGTAGAGGGCGTCGTTGCGGGGGTTTCCATCGCCCTGCCGTATCTCATCCCGTTCTTCCTCATCCTCGCCTTCCTGGAGGGATCTGGATATCTGCCCCGGATAGCGTTCCTGATGGACAGGCTGATGCACAAGATCGGGCTGCACGGCAAGGCGTTCATACCGCTCATCCTCGGATTCGGCTGCAACGTCCCCGCATGCATGGGTTGCAGGGTCATGGAAACGCAAAGGGAGAGGCTGATCGCCGTCTTCGTCGTGACGCTGGTCCCGTGCGCTGCGACGACCGTCGTCATCCTGGGCGTCGTGGGGACCTACCTGGGCTTCATGTACGCTCTGGCGATCTACCTGTTCAACTTCATCATCATAATCCTCCTCGGCAGATTGGCGTTTAAAGCCGTCCCAGGAGAGCCTATGGGCTTGATAATGGAGGTCCCTCCGTACAGGTTGCCCTCCCTGAAGACGGTCCTGCTCCAGACGTGGGCCAGGCTCAAGGATTTCATCCTCATCGCCTTTCCATTCATCATCATAGTCTCGCTGATCGTGCAAGCGATACGCTACGCCGGACTATTCGATGACCTGAACGGAGCGATGAGTCCCGTAACCGAGGTGTGGCTTGGGCTCCCCGCGGTCGTCGGAGTGGTGCTGATATTCGGAATCCTGAGAAAGGAGCTCACCCTCATAATGCTCGTCGCCATGGTGGGGACGACGAACCTGGCGGCGGTCCTCTCTCCCGTTCAGATGGTCGTCTTCACAATCGTTGTGATGCTCTACATCCCCTGCGTCGCGACCATAGCGGTGATGGTGAGGGAGATCGGAGCGCGAAAGGCGGCGATAATCACGTTCGTCGAGATCGCCTTCGCGTTGCTCGTCGGCGGCATCGCGTTCAGGATTCTCACACTCCTCTAGGGTGGTCCCGCTAGAGTGTGGCCTTGGTCAGCACGAGTTCTCCGTGCTTCACGCCCTTGATGGCCTTGATGTTATCGGCCAGTTCCCTGATGTCGTCCCCCCTGCCTCGCACCACCAGGACCTCGAGGCACGTCTGCTCGTCAACGTGAATGTGGGTTGTGGATGAGATATCGGAGTGATGGTGGTGTTGTATGTGCAGCAGTCGATTGGTCACGTTGGGCGCATCGTGGTCGTAGATGATCGTGAGCGTTCCGATGACGTCGCCCTTCTCATCCTCGACCTCGGATTCTATCAGCGATCTCCGCACCAGGTCCCTGATCGCCTCTGATCGATTCGTGTATCCCTTCGCCTTTATCAGCGCGTCAAACCTGTCCAACAGCTCGGGCTCGAACGAGACTCCCACCCTTTCCACGGTCATCGTAGCACTTCCGCAAGGCAATCGTGCCACGAATATATGATACTTGCTACCACAAAGCTCATATAGACCTGCTGGTGTGCTGTAGCACGAAAAACGGAATGTTGCTATGGTGGTAGAGATGCATAGGAGGATCGGAAGACTGGTACTTGGAATCGCACTCGCCGTGACGTTCCTGATGAGCGGCTTGGGCGGTGCGAGCGCGCATTTCAACTTCGCACTGCCAGAGGAATGGTACATGGATGTCGCGCAGGCGAATGATGTGGAACTGATATGGGGGCATCCGTACGAGGGCATCTACTTCGATGCCCCTGCCATTACCGCAGCTGGCGTAGTCGAACCGGACGGCACGAAGATGGCTCTCACACCGTCTCAGATTACCGTGGAGGGGTACGATGCGTGGAAGCTGTCCTTCACGCCCGTCGAGAGAGGCGACTACATAGTCTACGCGGACTTCGAGACCCTTGTCGTCCCTGAAGAGGAGGTCGCGTGGGAGGACCATGTCAAGACGATAGTCCACTACAAGGTCACAGGTGGCTGGGAGCAGTCAACGGGTCAGATAATCGAGATCATCCCGCTCACACGGCCCTACGGATTGGAGGAGGGATTCGTCTTCGTGGGCAAGGCCATCTACAATGGCTCGGCCCTCGGGGACGCTCCTGTCGAGATCGAGAAGTACTACCCCATAGGTGAGGTCCCCGACCCTCTGCCCGAGGAGCCCATGATCACGAGAGAGACCGTGACGGACGAGAACGGCGTGTTCATGTTCACGCTGGACGAGCCGGGCGTGTGGGTCGTCTGCGTCGCGCACACTGTGGGAACGCAGGGCGGATACGACAAGGACATCCGGGGGATACTCATGGTTCCGGTCGAGGAGACGTTCCCGCCCGAAGCAGGCGGCGACCTCGAGGAACTGACCGCCGCGGTGGACGATCTGACGGGCGAGAACACGGACCTCAAGGACAGAGTGGGTTCCCTCGAGGGTCTCCTGTG
>JAJISH010000409.1 GCA_022848825.1 Thermoplasmatota archaeon | reverse complement strand
TCCAGCGTCGCAGTTCAGGTAAGGGTCGATCTTGATCGCTGTCACGTGAAGCTCCCGCGCGCTGAGTAGCATACCGAGCGAGGAAGTCGTGATGCCCTTTCCAAGGCCCGACAAAACACCGCCCGTGACTATCACATATTTCATGATTCCACGGGGGTAGCACAAGGCTTGGATGTAATTTAATCTTTGTCCTGAGCGCCGAGTCGGGTGGGAACTCACAGGAGCACACTCGACCCCGCATTGGCCCAATCAGCAGACTTGCCGGCGAAAAGGAATAATAAGTGAAACAAGATGGACTCGGTGGAGGCACAGGATGGCGTCGAAGAGAAGGAAGAATCTCATGGAACTCGCAAGGAAGATACTCGAAGACATGGAGGATCATCAGTTGTTCGGATTCATACTCTCGCACGTGGGAAAGAAGGCGGTCCCGGAGATTGTGAAGTTGTGGGGAGAACCCGCTACGCCAGAGACCGCCGTGAAGGCGGAAGAGAACATGATCGAGCTAGTCAAGAGAGTCTGATTCCAGCTCTCCGAGCCTTCGTGCGATGTGGTTGAGAACATCAGAGAGGTTCTTCCTGTTGTCGAACTCGGAAAGGATCCTGTCCACTCTCTCATCATCATCCCTGAGCTCAGTGGCGAATCTCGCGAGTTTGGGCATGCAGCGCGTGATGTTGTCGACGATCGTAACGTCGGAGACTCGCGACGTCCTCGATAGCGGATTGAGGTCTATCGTCAACACGACCTTCCCCATGTCCTTCAACGCTTTCGCCCTGTCACCGTCCTCGAGCGGGACAAGGACCACGTCTGCCGAATAAATCCCCGCCTTGGCACACAGACCTCTGGGATGGTCCAATCCCTCGATTCCTGCATCGGGATCGAGTCCAAGAACGACCTCAGCACCGGCGCTCTTCAGTCTCCCCTCGATCCTTTGCACGCGTTCCTCCGTTCTGTGAAAGATGTTGACCTCGATTGTCGCACCCACTGCCTTGGCGACTTCTACCGTCTCCTTGGCTGACAGAGCGGCGACATTACCGTTCACGGAGATGACTGGATGCTTTGCCCTGAGAAGACGCCCAGCTGCTGCATACTCCGCCTCGACTGCCGGTTCGATGCTCACCTCGCCAACCAGGTAGTCAAACGCTTCGCCCCTGCCGTGGGCTATGAGTCCTTGCCTCACGACGATGCCCTCCTTGACGCCTTCCACGAGCGCTTCCCTCGCCATCAGGGACTCGTAGCGCGGATGGCTCTTGGGGATTCTCATCACAACATCTCCTTGATTTTCTCAACGATGTCCTCACAGCCTTGTGTCAGAGGCTCGCACGCAGGTATGTGAAAGCGAGACTGGTATCCATCGATGGCCGCATTCAACTCCTCTTCGGTCAGCCCCTCCTTGTTCACTGTGAGAGCGATTACCTTGGATTTGGAGAAGGACTCCAGAAGCAGGATCTCTTCCTCAACGGATGGCATCGGCATGCGGAGCTCCTCCTTGTGATAGTTCCTGAACTCGCGACTGGGCGCGCACTGAAGGACTATGCCACTAGGTCTGCTTGCCGTGATGATGGCCCGGGTGCCGCAAACGTAGGCTGGGTGGGATATGCTTCCCTGCCCTTCGATGAGTATGACCTGGGGTTCTCTCTCCTCGTTTGCCAAGCTGATCTGGTGCTCTAGCTCGCCCACAATGAAGTCCCCGCCGACTGCATCCAGGGGAAGACCGTATTCCGCTCCCTGAAGAAGGCCAGTCTGACCCGTGACGACGAACACAGACTCCACGCCCCCCCGCTCAAGGGCCTCACTGAGGATCCATCCAGTTGTCCTCTTCCCTATCGAACCATCCATCCCGAGTATGGGAATCCTCAACGCATCCATGTCTCCCGCAAGATTGGCGAAGTGGTGGAGCTCCCTGAACGGGGGCTGCTTCCTGATATCCCTGATTTCCACTCCTCTCTCTCGAGCGATGTCCGAAAACTCTGGATCCAAAGCCAGCTCCTCATGGAGACCCGATATCACACCGATCCCGGTCTGAAGCGCATGTCGTATGGCAGGCCTAAACTCATCCGGGAGGAAACCTCCGATTGTCGCGACCCCGATTATGAGCCAATCGGGCCTCTCTCCGAGGCGGAGAGCTTCCTCAATCGACGGATATATCTGTATCCCCTTCGGCTTCCCCTCCAGCACGGCACCAGCATCCTGGCCAGCACAACTGCTGTCTATCACTCCAATAATACCATACTTCTTCGAGAGTCTCACAAGCCCGTTGGCGGTCTTACCCACGCTCCGACCAAACCCTTCCTCACAGAGTACTATCGCCTTCTCCATCGTCACCATCGCTTGTTGGCCCAATAACCAGAACGGTAGATATTTAAGAAGCTATTTATAAGTCCATCGTGATTGAATCCAAGAAAGGGGGAGAGTCAACAGCGTGTCGGCCACTGGTAAGTCGAAGGTTGAGAGCAATCGCGCGGTCTCTTCGGGCAACGAGCTCTTCAAGAAGGGTAAGTTCGGGGACGCGATGAAGGAGTTCAACAGGGCCCTGAAGACGAATCCCAAGAACGCTATCGCGTGGAACAATCGGGGAATCATTCTCCTGAAAGCCGGTAAGTCTCTTGAGTCGATTAAGTGTTTCAACGAGGCGATCAAGGTCCACGCCAACTACTCCGATGCCTGGATGAACAAAGGTCTAGCGCTTGCCAAGCTGGCCAAGTACCGGAGAGCGATGAAATGCTACGACAGGGCAGTTGAGATCGATCCCGACAACGAGATTGCGTGGAACAACAAGGGGAACCTGTGGTCCAGGAGAGGGAAGTATGACGAGGCGCTGGAGTGCTTCGACAAGGCGCTCGACATAGATAGTGACTACGTCGCGGCCTGGAACAACAGAGGCGCCACGCTGCTCAAGACTGGCAAGTATCACGAGGCTCTGAGATGCTTCAATAGGGTTCTTAGGAGGCGGACAGACTTTGCCGAGGTCTGGCTCCAGAAGGGCAGGGCCCTCATGCAGCTCGGCCGTCCAAGGCATGCCATAATCTGTTTCGAGAAAGCTCTCTACTACCGGGACATGTACCCTGCCGCAGAGGCGGCTATGAGGGAGGCAGTAGAGGCGAAGGAGGCAATCGAATAGTCGAGATGGAACGGGACAGGTGCTCCCTCTGCGGGGGCATGATCCGCCCCTACGTCCGATGCACTCAGTGCGGGTTCACGGTCAGGAAGAACATCGAAGATCTCGCCGGACCCTCTGAAAGATGCCAGAGATGCGAGGGAAGCGCCCGCATTCAATTCACATGCTCCTCCTGCGGTTCGAGGTTCGGCTACGGAAAAATCGTCAGGGAGGAGTTTCAGGCCTGTCCTCTCTGCGGCACCGAGGCTGAGAAGGACGCAAGACAGTGCTCCTCGTGCGGGGCGACTCTTCTCGTCGAGGAAGAGAAACCCAAGGAGATCATCATCGAGAAGACGAGGGAGAAGAGGAAGATCCTCGGCAAGATGCATGAGGATGACATCGAGGCGGTCAAGAAGACGCTGGATATCGATGGAGACACCGCCGAACTCCTCTGCGGGAACGGATACAACTCGGTTTGGAAGCTGAAGCGGGCGACGATCAAGGAGCTGATGAAGACTGGGCTGAAGAGAGACGAAGCAAGAAAGATAAAGGCAGCCGCAAAGGAAATCCCAGCCAAGGCGAAAGAACTGAAGAAGCGGATGCAGGAGATAGTTGAGAGGGAGTACGAGTGTCCCGTGTGCTCCTTGGTCGTCAGCGGGTTCGACGACTCCTGCTACAGCTGTGGAACCCTTTACATCACCGAGGTGGACGATCGAGTCATCCCCTATGACACCAGCAGGAAGAGGGAGGGCATATCCACCCTGGCCTTCTTCGATGACAAGCTCCTTGAATATCCCGAGGACTCGGTGCTCTGGTTCTCGAGAGGGGTGCTTCTACGGTCCATGAGGAAGTACGAGAAGGCTCTCGACTCCATCGACAGAGCGCTTGAGCTCAACCCGTTCCTGAGGAATGGGTGGATCCTCAAGGCGGACATCCTTACAAAGACAAGAAGGTTCGATGAAGCAGCCTTCTGCTACAAGAAGGGCGTGGAGGAAGAGGTCGGGGTCACGGACGAGGAGATCCAGACAAGAAGGGAAGAGCTGAGATGGTTCCTGAGCAGGCTCAGCGAGGAAAGATGCACGAACTGCGGAGCCACGGTCTTCGTGGGTACCGAAATGTGTCCCCTGTGCGGGCAATCACTCATCGAGCCCGAGGAGCCAGAGATCCCGGAAGAGGAAGAAGAGGAAGCGCCCGGACTCGTGCCGCTCGAATATCGGAAGGATTTCCCGAGACTCAGGCCTCTCGGCCTGATCAACGGGCGAGGCCTGGTCAATGGAAGGGGAAAGGTCAACGGACTCATAAACGGGAATGGCCTGATCAACGGCAGCGGCCTCACGAACCTGAGGGTGCTGAAGCCCAAGCCGGTGGTGTCCAGGTTCTCCGCGATCGGCATAGCCCTCATAATGCTCATCTCAGTCATGGTGATGATGTATCCAGTCGAAGAGGCGGAGGCCGGCATAATCATAGATGGCAGCTTCGACGACTGGTCCGGAGTGAGCATGTTCTCCGATCCGTTCCAGTCAGTGACGAATCCCGCCATAAACATGTCTGGGTATGCTATTGACCTCAGAAACGGACAACTGTCCTACTTCATCGGCGTCGAGGGTCTGCCCTTCGAAGCCCCCTCACCAGAATCGTTCTACATACTCATTGATAGCGACTCACAGTCCGAGACCGGCTATGCTCTCCCGCAACTCGGCGCGGACTACATGGTGGAACTTTCGGGTCTGAACGGCACGATCGTAGCTCACCGCGTTCTCGAGTTCGACACTTCCCGCAACACCGATGACTGGGCAGGCTGGACGGGAGCAGGCGGGGCATCAGCGGCCTTCAATGACAACCGGGTGGAACTCCAGCTCAGCACGTCGTTGATCGGGGACCTCTCCGAAGGGTTCCGCACGATAATCTACTCGGACGACAACCTCGGGAACACGACGCACTCATCCATCGCCTTCGGGACGAGGGACAATCCGTCCGTTGTGGTCGTTCAGCAAGGGTCAACCGACGAGGTCATCGAGCTGGGCCAGGACGTATCAGTCCTCAGAGCAGAGCTGAGGGGAATCAGGGAAACGCGCCTTGAATCGATATCTCTGATCGACTCCTTCTCGAACGTCTACGAGTATGCGGTCTCAGGCGGACCTCTGCGTCAGGGGGAAAGGAGGATCGCGGACATCACAGCGAGCACGTCAAACCTAACGACACACTCTGGGGAGCTCGTCACATTCTCCGTTGTCCAGCTCAAGGACGGCGACGGCGGTGCAGTCGCGTTCCACTGCGAGGGCCAGCCCTCCGCGTTCTACATATCTTCGCCACCCGCCAAGGAGGTCATCGATGGCTGGTTCGGAGGGTGGAAGAACCGGAGTCTCAGGACGGACAGCGATCCCGTCCCGTCCACGAACGGGAACATGGACATCCAGGACTACTTCGCCTATCACGATCGAGATGACAACTTCGCGTACTTCTACTTCAACGTCGATGGAGACATCCTCGCGGGTCACACGATCCCGAAGGCCATCAAGAAGATCCCATCTGCACCGACGATTCCAGGACCTCCGGGTATCCCTCCACCGAGGAAGGGGGAGGACATCGCTCGGATCTATATGGACTCCAATTCCTCCGTCCCGTCCACGTGCTTCGTACACGAGATATTCGCGGATGCGCTGATCGAGATACGCGGGAAACACGGCGAGATAAGAAGTCACGCACTGTACACGTGTCAGGGTGGAAGGTGGATCACTATCAGCGACCCGGCGTCGGATTCTGCAAACGACAGGACGCAAGTTGAGATCTCCATGAGTCTAGCCTACACCCCAGATGTCAGCAACACGAAGATCGTGTTCACCATGACGGACTGGAAGAGGGCTGGCGACAATGCGACCCTTGAGACATCATGGGGAACCAGGAGCAGGACGAGAGCAATCTACACGGTGGAGAGCACCACGAGTCCACTCACGACCACGGCGTATTCCACGCAGAGGAAGCTCGTCCATGATGGCACATACTTCTGGGCGTTCTATTATGACGGAACAGCAGGAATCGCAAACACTACCTACGAGTACAGTGACGACGGGGAAGACTGGGGAAACACTCCCAGCAACGCCTTCACAACCTCAGGAGTGAACTACGCTTCCGTGTGGCTCGACAGCGCCAACTCCACCATCTACGTCGTCGGCGATACCTCCACAAGTGACGCGACCGTGATAACGAGGAAAGGAACGATCTCAGGAACGAGCATCTCCTGGGGCAGCGAGTACACGGTCACAGTCTCGGGGAGCAGCTTGGGAAGCAAGGTGGCCTTCATCTCTCGAAGCTCAACAGGCTACATCTGGATAGTCT
>JAJISH010000408.1 GCA_022848825.1 Thermoplasmatota archaeon | reverse complement strand
CATGCTGGTCATCTATCTGCATGTACTCGCCGCCCGAGATGTTCGCCATCTCCCTCAGGATACCGTCGTTGATGCCGTCCCTCCCGCTAATCCCAAGCGAATAGATCCTCGTCCCGTTCTCCTTGGCGTACGTGGCCGCGATCCTGGGGTCGAGTATCCACTCGGGCATGGAGTACCAGTCGTTGTGCCAGCCGTCCGTCAGGAGGAGAATGATCTGCATATGAGACTCGTTGCCGTTCATCTCGAACTCCCTCAGCGCGCCCTCGACCGCCTCGCCGAGGCGTGTATAGCATGGGTGCGATGACCCGCTATCTGGGGGATCGCATGGCGGCGTGTATTCCACCCAATCGGAGACCCTGTGCTCGGCGAAGATATCTAGTCGAACCTGCTCGTAGTCCGAGGTCAGCGGCCTCCGGGGCTGCGGGTCCCATTCGAAGTAGATAACAGCCGCCATGTCCGGCCTCTTCAGATCGTCCAAGTAGTTCAGGGCCACCTGGCGCTCGAGCGAGAAGGCATTGCCTATGCTCCACGACTGGTCGATCAGGAATATGACGTCCTGAGGCATGCTCCACTCGATGCTGGAGCCGATGCCAGAGATGCTCAGGGTCACCGTGCTCTCTGTGGGGAACTCGGGTCCCGCGGTCTCCACGAAGATCGTGCTGGGAGAGGCCGTCTTGCCCACGGCCACGTCGGGATATGGTCTCGTCCTGAGGATTGCGTGATCCGTTATTGCCGGGTCGTCCGAGGCCGTGGCGAAGACCGCGGTCTCCTCGACTGTGTTGACAGCATACGAGGCGGGAATGGTCACACCGACGACGATGTCCCGCGACTGCTCAGGGCTCAGCAGTCCCACATCCGGAACCGCGTCAGCATCACCCGCAGAGTCCGAGAGGGGAGTGACACCATTGGATTCGAATAGCTGAACGCTCCAACCGTTGGGATGGCCGGAGTAGTTGACGTTGAAGTAATGCGATGAGATGTCCTTGTTCGTCACTGTCAGGTCATATCTCACCTGCTCGCCCGCTTCCCCGTTCTTTGCCTGATCAGGGCCAATCCTGACGAACCATGGAGTCGGGATTACGTCAAAGACCCAGCCCGCCAACTCCGACGTCGGGTCATTGTATCCATCGTAGTCTCCACGTCCGTCCGGGACCCTAGCCATGGAGAGTCCCTGCGTGTGCGGAGAACTCCATCCGACCATGTCGAGGAGCCTCCCGCTCGAGTCGTAGAGGTAGACGTTATCGCCCGTTGCGGTCATGTCCGAGAAGAAGGACGGGTCTGAGGGATATCTGAGGATGGCCTCGCGGCTGGAGGCGCTGAGGGTGATGGCCCCGAGCGTCGACTCGGAATCGCATACAACCTTGAAGCCCGCGAGAGAGAGGCTTCCCCAGCCGGGATAGTGAATCTCCACGAACGCGTCCGACGGGTTCAGCGGGTTGAAGAGAACCTCGTTCAGAACGACCTCTGGGGCATGGTCCACAGGCGGCACGACGTTGACAGCGGAGGGGGTCGGCGATGTCTCTCTCGTCCAGTCCTGCGAGTATCTCTCCCCGGACCAGTATCGCGCTGTGGACTCTCCCTCAAGCGGATCGGGATGGGGCCCTCTCTGACCGAAAGGGAAGAACTCCTCGGTCAAGCCGAGCCTCTTCAGGCGAACATCAACGCCCTCATCGGGAATGTCCCAGTTAACGTACAGGTCCGACCAGGGCACATCGCCGACGATTCGGTACTCCTGAGGGCCTACCACCCCAAGAGGGTCGAGGTCGACCTCAGGGTTCCCGGTCACGGAGAGAGAATACGGTGCGGCGCTCAATGACCTCCCGCCGAAGTTGTAGACCTCGATCCACTCGCTTCCGTCGGGAGAGTCGGAAACCTCCGTTATCTGGAGAGTTGACGGCTCATAGCGGGCGAAGTAGATGTCATGCTCGTCCGAGACGCGCGTGTCCTGCCAGATGACGGCGACGCCGAACCCGGAGACGATGATGTCAGGTCTGGCCTGACCGGTCTCGTCATCCACCCCAATGCCGTTATTGTCCGTGTCATCCACCCTCACGTCGCTGGGCTGGATGTTCCCGTTCCCCCAATGGAGACCGCCGTCGACCGACTGCGCTAGCCATACGTCATGGTCACCGTTCCTGTCGTCCGACCAAGAGATATAGATGGTCCCGTGGCTGGAAGCGATCCTCGGAGTGAACATGCTGACGACGTCAACTGGCGAACCGTGGCTGACCTGTTTGGGCGAGATCCACGTCTTGCCGAGGTCATCTGAGCGAGAGAACTGGACGAAGTCGTTCCCGCTACTGTCGCAGAACATCCACGTCGCGAGAATCGACCCCGAATCGTCCACGATGACGTCAGGGATTCTTCTCGAAGTGCTGTAATTCCCCCCGGTCGCGATTGTCGAGATGTTCCAGTCGACGCCGTCACTGGATCTCGCGATCATGATAGACGTTGTCAGGTTGTCGTTGTACTCCTGCCAGACAACATATGCGTCACCGTTCTGGTGAGTGGTCACGGCAGGAAAGGCGTTTATGAGGAAGCTCTGAGATATCTGGTAGTCTCCGAGCCAAGTCAGTCCCCCGTCCGTGGACTTCGCGGAGAAGACATGATAGAAGTTGCCGGGAACTCTCGTGTCGAACCACGCCACGAAGACCACCCCGTCAGCGTTGACGGCGACAGCGGGGCTGGAACTGACGTCCCCGGATGAGCCGTGATCGACCCTGATGCTCTCGACCCACGTATTCCCGCCGTCCCGAGAGAACGAGACGGATAGGTCCTTGTCCCCGCCGGGAATCGTCCGCTCGTAGACCACGTATACGCTCCCGCCGAACGGGCCTGCCCCGTCGTCGACTGCGATGGCAGGGTTCTGAGAGTAGAAGCCAATAAAGGCCTTGCTTATGTTTTTGGCGGGCGTCCACGTAGTCCCGTTGTCCGCTGACCTTGTGTAGGCTATGTTCTTGTCGCCGAACCGTGTGTCCGTCCAAACTGTGTGGAGGATTCCGGCGCTGTCCGCGGCGATTCTGGGCAAGGTCGATCTTTCAGGGTCCGTATCAACGGGGATGTTCGGTTCGGAGAACTGGATGTTCTCAGCCACGTCGAGTATCTGGGTGGCTGGAAGCAGGAAGTAGGAAAGAAGTAGAACCGAGGTGACAAAGACGGTCCTCGTGACGTAGAACAGTCTCACGCCTGCCCACTCCTTCTCGTCGATATTCCCTCCTCTACTCTGCATATTGTCTCGGTGATACAAATATGTTGTGAGGACCGGTTGGCAATCGCGGCTCGTGCCTCACAGGCGACCAACAGACTTTAATACGCGTTCGACAGAGATATACTGGAAAAGGGATGGATTCAGGGAACGTTCCGGCATCATCAGAGCACCGCATGTTTTGCCTAGTGACGACCATCCTGCTCATGTCGGCTATGCTTCTCTCGGTTGCGAACACGACCATCGAGAATGCGTCCGCGTCCTCTCCCTTCTCCTCGGATAGGCTCGTTTCCGATTGGGACGAGAGCGCTGATCAGTACTATCCAGATGTTGCGGCGGTTCCGAACGGGACGATCTACGTCGTCTGGGAGGACAGCCGGCACGACCCGACGCCCGGGAGCCCGCCTTACATCGTGGACATCTTCATCTCTGCCTCGTCCAACAGGGGAGGGAGCTTCTCCGCCAACATCCAGATCACGAACCACACGCAGAGCCACATGAAATCGGAACCCTCGATTGCTGCCGATTCCGCCGGAACGATCTACGTAGCCTGGTGGGACAACACCGGGCTCTACATTCAGAAGTCCTCGGACGGTTTCGCGTTCTCGGACGCCGTGGAGGTCTCCACGGGAGTCAACGGCACCTTCAAGATAGCTCCCTCGGTCTGCGCGCCCGCTCCAGGAACGGTCCACGTAGCGTATTCCTCTCCCGACGGCCTGGAGGGACGGATATTCCTTGCGACATCGATCGACGGAG
>JAJISH010000407.1 GCA_022848825.1 Thermoplasmatota archaeon | reverse complement strand
TCGTTTACACGGACGCTAAGCACGGGGAGGGTATCGAGGATTTGATGCGCGCGCTGGGATTGCCAATGGACTGAGGCTCACTGAATGAAGTTCTACCTCTATGGTGTGGTTCAAGGCGTGGGTTTTCGACCCACGGTCTACAGGGTAGCGACATCGCTCGGCTTGAAGGGCTACGTGAGGAACAACGGCTCGAACGTCGAGGTCTGCCTAAACCGGGACGAGGACGAGTTCCTGAACGTGCTGAAGGCAGAGCTCCCGCCCTTGGCGAGGATAGACAACATCGAGAAGGATTCCGGGTCGTGTGAGGATGTCTTCGAGACATTCGAGATCGTCAACAGTGTCGCGGGCTCGAAGGAAGCGTCCATACCGCCCGACATCGCACTGTGCGACGACTGCATAGGCGAGATATTCAGCACGAAGGACCGGAGGTTCGGATTCCCGTTCACGAACTGCACGAACTGCGGTGCGCGGTTCTCGGTGATAAGGGACTTCCCGTACGACAGGAAGAACACATCGATGTCCCTTTTCGAGCTCTGCCCGACGTGTAAGAAGGAGTATGCGGATCCGCTCAACAGGCGGTTCCATGCGCAGACCATATCCTGCCCGCACGACGGGCCAAGGTACCTTCTCTACAACGACCAGTGCGTGCAGCTCCCCGCCAACGACTCGGTGAGGAGGTTCTCCAAGATGATCGACAAGGGCAAGCTCGGAATTGTGAAGAGCTGGGGAGGCACGCATATGGTCTGCACGCTGGAGCAGACAAAGAGGCTCCGAAGCTGGTACAATCGTCCGTACAAACCCTTCGCAGTTATGGTGCGCGATGTCGAAACCGCGGAGAAGTATGCTCACATCTCGGAAGAGGCGAAGAGGCTCATGACATCCCCCGAAGCACCGATAGTCCTCGTTCCCAAGCGGCATGGGGAGCACGACGAGCTGCTCGAGGATGTGGCCCCTGGTCTTGATAGCATCGGCCTGTACATCCCCTATACGGGAGTGCAGCATCTCATCTTCCGAGACATCGACCACGACGCCCTGATCATGACGTCCGCGAACCCGCCCGGCGAGCCGATGGCGCTCACCCATGAGGAGGCATTCAGGCTCGGTGTGGAAATATATCTGCTGCACAACCGCGAGATCATCAACCGCGTTGACGACTCGGTCGTAATCCCTTTCAACGGGAGCAGGTTCTTCGTCAGGAAGTCCAGGGGTTTCGTCCCGAAGCCTATTCCGATACTGCACGAAAAGAAGGTCCTCGGCGTCGGTGCCGAGAGGAACGTCACGTCATCCATATCCAGGAACGGCGAGCTGTTGGTGAGCCAGTACATAGGGAATACGACACACTACGGCGTCTTCGACTTCCAGATGGATGCTACGAGGAAGCTCATGGACTTGGCGGGAATCGATGGCCTCGATGCCGTGGGAATCGACCTTCATCCGATGTACACGACGAGAAGGGTCGGCAAGGAGTTCGCGAAGGAGTTCATGACCGAGGTCGTGGAGATCCAACACCATTGGGCTCACGCGGCCTCTTTGATGGCGGAGCACGGTCTGGACGAACTAGTCACGCTGACGTTCGACGGCGCCGGCTACGGAGAGGACGGCAAGATCTGGGGCGGTGAGGCGCTCTCCGCAAGGCTCGACGGCTACGAGAGGTTCGCGCACCTGCAGTACATCCCGCTGATCGGAGGAGACAGGGCGGTTCTCGAGCCGGACAGGCTCGTTTTCGGTATATTCGAGAGCCTTCGCCAGCCGAAGGACATCTTCGATGCGGAGAAGAGCAGGGTCTTGAGAAAGGCCATGGAGAAAGCACCCAGGACAAGCAGCTTCGGACGGGTCTTGGACGCACTTGCTGCGTATCTGGGCGTCTGCAACAGAACCACCTACGACGGCGAGCCCGCCATGAAGCTCGAACGGCTTCTTGCGAGAGGGAAGAACAGGTTCGACTTCGAGACCGAGGCGAGGGGCACGAATGGCCTGGAGATCCAGACGCTCCCGCTCTTCGCGCAGCTGGATTCGATCATGAGCAAGGAGGAGGCGACGCCACAGCTCAAGGCGGACGTTGCACATTCACTCATTCACTGTCTGATGAAGGAGTTCGTCGACCTCTCGGCGGCAAAGGCGGACGAGATCGGTTCAAAGAGGATCGGTCTTTCAGGTGGGGTGACGTACAATCTCTCGATCGTGATGATGGTGACGGAACTCGCGAAGGAGAGAGGTCTGGAGGTCGTCCTTCACAACAGGATACCGAACGGGGATGGCGGGATCTCGACTGGGCAGAATGTCATCGTGGGCGTCAGGGAGTAGCGCTGTCACGACTTCTGTCTACATCGCTCAACTCCTTCATTGCTCCTCGTCAGCTTTATAACCACAACCTCCATTCCATCCATCGTGTGTCTAGCCATACCCGCCAAGGTCCTTGACATAAAGGGCGACGTCGCCACGGTCGACTTCGGCGGCATCAAGAGAGAGGTCGATATCTCACTCACCGATGCGGTGGTCGGCCAGTATGTCATCGTTCATACGGGATTTGCGATTCAAGTTCTCGATGAGGAGGAGGCCCAGGAGACCCTCGCCTTCTTCGATCAGATCCTCGGTGAGAACGTTGCATGAGTTCTCCGTCATGTCAAGCCTCGTGGAGGTTGTTCTGGAAGAAATCAAGAAGCACGATGCGAGTGCTGTCGAGGAGGTCGAGCTTGAGATTGGCGAGCTTACTCTCCTGGGAAAGGAGCAGTGCCTTTTCTCGTACGAGGTGCTCTCAAAGGACGGCCCGCTCAAGGGCTCCAAGCTCATCATCAAGGAGAAGAAGGCCAAGGTCAAGTGCGGGAAGTGCGGCTCCGAGGGCCCCATTGGCAGATCGGACGACCCGCTCGACCATCTTCGACTGCCCCGCTTCTCCTGTCCGAAATGCGGCGAGAACGTGGAAATCGTTAGCGGAAGGGACTGCATAGTCACGAATCTAAAGCTGGTTGTGGACTGATGTTCAGGTTTCGCGACAAGGAGATGGCGGACAGAATACTCCAGAAGCTCAGGGAGATGGACCTGCAGATCACGTTGATGCATGTATGCGGGACGCACCAGGATACGCTCGTGCGGCACGGGCTGCAACCGTTGCTCGAGGACGTTGGCGTCGACATCAGGCAGG
>JAJISH010000406.1 GCA_022848825.1 Thermoplasmatota archaeon | reverse complement strand
GTCCTGGGAATCATGACGGAAACGAACATACTGGAATCCCTGAAAACGCACTACAAAGAGCTCAAGATGAGGGTTCCTCCTGAGACGATAATCGGAATCAGCTTCGTGGAGATCGTCAAGAAGAGGGAGGCCGTGGAGGCTTTTGAGCGGATAGCGAACACACCTGTGAGGGATGCCATGACAAGAGAGGTCGTCACGGCTGCGCCGGATGATGAGGTCGAGGACGTGATCCAGATGATGGTCAGGAACGACGTGAACAGAATCCCGGTCGTTGACAAGGGTGTGCTCGTGGGAATAGTGACGCGCGGCGATATCCTGAGAGCCGTGCAGGGCATTCTCACCTGATCAAGGCTTGAAGATCCCTTTTAGCTTGTCCTTTATGCCTTCCCTTTTCGCGCTCCACTCGAACACTCTACTGCAGTCCAGGCACTTCCCCCATCCGTTGTCGTAGAACTCCAGGTTCCTTGACTTGCAGGCGCCGCATATTCCCTCCGTCGGCTTGGCGATGCCCCGCCTTTTCCTCTCGTCCTCGAGCCTCGGGGCCAGGCGTCTGGCAAGCTCTTCGGCTTCCTTTGCGAAATACGTGCCGTTCACGTAGTCGCCCTGGGACAGGATCTCCTTCGCCTTCTCGAGAACTGTCTTGACCTCGGTGACGTCAATCCGATACTCCTCGGCCTCGAAGATAAGCGGTTCGACCTTCATGATTATCCTCTGGGCGTTCTCCACCTGCCTCCGCCTCAGCTCCATCGCCTTCTGAATCTGCTTGTGCTGGGACTGCATTGCAGCGTGCTCCGCTCTCTTGGTCAGCTCGTTGCAGAGGATGTAGTCCTTGTTTCTCAGTGCGATCTTCGCCTGTTTGAGGAACTTCTCGGCTTCCACGATGTCGGCTCCTACGTGCTCTGCTTCCTCGACTATGACCGACGTGGCCGGTATGGCCTGCTTTATCTCCTCAATCCGGGTCTCCTTCGCCTTCTTGGCAAGCTTCTCGGCTCTCGCCAGATGCTTCAGACTGGCGGTGTAGTTACCGCTCTCCATGGCGTCCTCGGCCCGCCGGATGATGTCCCTCGCCTTGGAGATGTCGGCACCCAGGTCAGCGACGTCGAAGACGAAACGTCGGGTCGAGAGGAAGGTCTCCTTTGACTTCTGGACATCCGCCGCGTACAGCTTCTTCGTGGCCTTGTCGATGCTCTTGATGACTTTCTTGTCCTCGAATATCGAACCGTCCGCATAGGCCTTCTTCGCCCTCATGATCACGGAGATTGCCTTGTCGACTTTCGCATCTGCTTTCCCGCTTTCCCTTACAAGACCCTCCGCCGAGAGCAGCGCGTAGCTGTACGTATACCTGTGGAAGTTCCTGAGCAGGTCATCTATGTCTGCCAGCGCTTCCTGAGTCAGGGACAGGGCCTTCGCGTAGCTGCCCTCCTCATATCTCATGCGGGCGCGGTCGACCAGCTCCTCGACTCTTCGAAAATCCACGTCGACGTTCTTGCCCTCTATGATGACCGGGTCCGCCTCCTCGTCCTCTAGCGGCGGGAGTTTCTCGGCCTCTTCCACAATCTCCTGCACGTCCTCGCCGATCTCGGCCGTTTCCTCCTCGTCCTTCTTGAGTTCCTCGACCTCATCTCCCAGGAGGAGATTGTCGATGTCCTCGGCCGCGGCGATCGCCGACACGATGTCGACTTTCTTCTTCAGACCCTTCAAAGAAATCGAATGTTTCCTGGCGAACTCTCTGAGCTCCTTGACCTTCATCTTGGACAGTGTGTCCTCTACTGCAAGCGGCATGAATGCTCCCCAGGAAGCTATGCGCTAATCAAATCGTGCGGTAATAAAAGTTTCGACGTCTCTCGCCGCTTGGATGCTGGAGAGCCAGATGGATCATCCCGTCCTGTCTATGACGGCACCGATCTCCTTCTCGAACATGGAGACGAGCTCTCTGGCCAACTCGTCCTTCAGTTTCTCGGGAACGAGTTCCATACCTAGTTTCGCCCCGCACTTCGCAATCTTCATGAGAGCGTATCCTTCCTTCACCTTCGCCTCTATGAAATCGGAGACGGCCTCCTTCACCTCTTGCTTGAGCTCTGGATTCGACTCGAGCTTTGCCCTTATGTACAGCTTTATCTCGTCCTTTATGAGGTCCCTGACGGCCTCGATGACTATGTCCTCCGACCTAAGTACTCCCCCGGAGGCTTTGATGAAAGGTTCCACGATGCTCTCCTCTGCCATGCTGCTCCCTATCTCCTCTTACGCTAAAATCCTTTGCGCATAAGTTAAATACCCTCCTCGCTTGGCCAGAAACATGAAGATGAAGGAAATCTACGGCCTGGCAATCAGGATGGGTATGGAAGCGGATCCCAGGGGCAAGAAGTTCGTTCAGGGTGAGCTGAGGAAGACCAAGAAGAAGTTCGAGAAGATGAACGATGAGAAGAAAGAGGATTTCGATCTGGAGAAGCTGAAGAACCCCTATTCCGACACCAGGATGCTCTACGGTGATGGCGACAGGAAGGTCAAGAGAATGCTGGTGGGCATCGACATGACCTCAGGTGAGGTCGTC
>JAJISH010000405.1 GCA_022848825.1 Thermoplasmatota archaeon | reverse complement strand
TTTCGCTGATGGTCCTGTACTCCTTGGTCAGGAAATCACCTCCTTCTGCCTGAACTCCTCGTCCATCTTGTCTATGACTTTCTTGTGCTCGCCCGCGAAGTCCTCCTCGTACTTCAGTTTGCCCAAGAGCGTTATGGAATCCATGTCCGCGAGCTCCTGATACGTCACTTCCAGCGAGAGAGCCTTCTTCGCAAGGTCCGAGAACCTCTTTATCGTTGCGAGCAGCTCGTACTGCCTCTCAAGCGGCGCGAACGTGTCCACGCTGTGGAATGCGTTCTGCTGCAGGAAGAACTCCCTTATCATCCTGGCAACTTCGAGCGTCACCTGCTCGTCCTCGGGGAGCGCGTCGGAGCCCACGAGCTGGACGATCTCCTGCAGCTCGGCCTCGCGCTGGAGAATGGCCATGGACCACTCGCGAAGCTCGGACCAATGAGGACTGACGTTCTCGACGAACCAGTCGCTGAGCGTTCTGTTGTACAGGCTGTAGGACGTGAGCCAGTTGATGGAGGGAAAGTGCCTCCTCTCTCGCAGTCTCGTGTCGAGCGCCCAGAAGACCTTGGTTATGCGGAGCGTTCCCTGGGTCACGGGCTCGGAGAAGTCCCCGCCAGGCGGTGAGACCGCGCCGACGACACTGACCGAGCCTTCGGCCCCTGAGAGCGTCTTGACCCGCCCGGCCCTCTCGTAGAACTCCGAGAGCCTCGAGGAGAGATAGGCGGGATAACCTTCCTCGCCCGGCATCTCCTCCAGACGCGAGGAGATCTCTCGCATGGCCTCGGCCCACCTGCTCGTACTGTCCGCCATGAGGGCGACGTCGTATCCCATGTCCCTGTAGTACTCTGCGATAGTGATGCCGGTGTAGACGGATGCCTCTCTGGCGGCGACGGGCATGTTGCTCGTATTCGCGATCAGGACCGTGCGTTCCATGAGAGGAGCGCCCGTCTTCGGGTCCTCGAGTTTGGGGAAATCCGTAAGGACCTCCGTCATCTCGTTCCCGCGCTCTCCGCACCCGATGTAGACGACTATCTCGGAATCGCACCACTTGGCCAGCTGATGCTCGGTCACGGTCTTTCCCGTGCCGAACCCGCCGGGGATGGCGGCTGTTCCGCCTTTTGCCACGGGGAAGAACATGTCCAATACCCTTTGCCCGGTGATTAGAGGGATCGAGGGCATCAGCTTCTCCACGGACGGTCGCGGCACTCTGACCGGCCACTTCTGCATCATCGAGATCTTCTGGCCGTTGTCGAGCGTGCACACCGTGTCGGTGACGGTGAACTCTCCCTCTCTTATCTCGGCGACCTTCCCCGACATCTTCGGCGGGCAGAGCACTCTGTGCTCGGTGTGAGTGGTCTCCTGAACCTTACCTATGATGGTCCCGCCCTGAATAGTGTCGCCGACGGCGACCGTGGGCGTGAATCCCCATCTCTTCTCTCTGGAGATGCCAGGAGCGGAAACGCCCCTCAGGATGAAGTCCCCCATCGTCTCGGTGAGGACCTTCAGCGGCCTCTGTATGCCATCGTATATGGTCCCAAGCAGACCGGGTCCGAGCTCCACGACCAGGGAGGCCTTCGTATCGCGGACGGGCTCCCCCGGCTTGACGCCGCTCGTGTCCTCATAGACCTGGATGATCGTCTTCTCCTTGACTATCTGGATGACCTCACCCATCAGCTTCTCATGACCCACTTCAACCACGTCGTACATCCTCGGATGGATGCCAGTGGCGGTGACGACTGGACCCGCGACACGGTAGATCTCGCCTGCTGTCTCCCCAACGGGGCGTGTCATCTCGGGTCTCTCGATCTCTTCCATTCCTCTTCCTCCCTTAGCTCTTGTACAAATCGACTCCAATTGCCTTCTTGACCTTCTCCCTGAGGTCCTCTTCTTCCTCCGCGCCAACACTTATGACAACGGGGTGCGAGCTGGCCATTATCCTTCTCTTGGCGCCCGCACTGACCTTGCCCAGCGAACGCGAGGAAAGGACGAGGATGCCGACGCCCGTGTCCTGCAGAACGTCATTGATGACCGACTCCAGCTCCTCGTCCTCTGCTGGATACGTCTTCCTGATGCCCACGAGCTTGTAGCCGAGAACGAAGTCCTCATCCCCGACGACAGCTATCTCCACTCAGATCACCAGGAGGTCCCTTATGGTGGACTCGCTCAGGCCGTCCCGCTTCCCGCGCGCGATGATCCTGATGTTCTCCACCTCGATCTCTT
>JAJISH010000404.1 GCA_022848825.1 Thermoplasmatota archaeon | reverse complement strand
CAGTCACGTCATCATCTGGCGGACATGGTTGCGGAGGATTCTGGAGGAGTACAAGAAATGGTCCAGCCACGAGACCGAGAACAGGGCCGTAATCGTCTATGACACGATGTGGGGCTCAACCGAATTGATCGCCCGCAAGCTCGAGGAAGGACTTAGGGAGTCTGGAATTCCCACCGTGAGGAGGCGCCTGAAGGTGAGCCACACATCCGATGTGATGGCGGACATCCTGACGTCAAAGCTCGTTCTGATAGGCTCTCCGACGATAAACAACAGCATGCTCGCGAGCATGGGCGGGTTCCTGACTTACATGAAAGGGCTCAAGCCGCTCAACAGGATCGGCTTCGTCTTCGGCTCCTACGGCTGGGGCGGGCAAGCTATTGGACACATGGAGGACATCCTGAAGGAGCTCAAGTGGGAGATGCCCTTGGAGAGCATCAACATCAAGTTCGTTCCCGGTGAGGATGAGTTGGACAAGGTCAGACAGATTGGATTCGAACTGGGAAAGAAGGTGAAGGAATGAGTGTGAAAGGAACAAGAACGGAGAAGAATCTCCTGGCGGCTTTCGCGGGAGAGTCGCAGGCGAGGAACAGATACTCGTATTTCGCGAGCGTGGCAAAGAAGGAGGGCTATGAGCAGATCGCCGCCATCTTCCTCGAGACAGCCGAGAACGAGAGAGAGCATGCCAAGAGATACTTCCGGTATCTGGAAGGCGGAGACGTCGAGATCACTGCCGCTTATCCGGCGGGCGTGATCGGCGACACCGCCGCGAACCTCGAGGCGTCCGCCAAAGGAGAGAACATGGAGTGGACCCAGATCTACAAGGAGATGGGCGACGTGGCCGAGGAAGAGGGTTTGCCCGAGATAGCGGCTCAGTTCAGGAACATCGCAAAGGTCGAGCGGCAGCACGAGAAGCGCTACCTCAAGCTGCTCGAGAACGTCCGCGGCGGGAAGGTCTTCAAGGTCGACGCACCGATGAAATGGAAGTGCAGGAACTGCGGATATGTCCACGAGGGCACGGAGCCGCCAGAGAAATGCCCGGCCTGCCTGCACGCAAGGGCTTACTTCGAGCTCCTGGCGGAGAACTATTGAGCGGGGGAAGGAATGGCAGATCTGATACCAGACGCCGAACTCGACTGTGTGGGGCTCTTCTGCCCCATGCCCATCATGAAGACGAAGCAGGCGATCGACAACCTCGAGGTGGGTCAGATACTCATGGTCGAGGCGGACGATTCGGCCTATGAGGGCGACCTCAAGGTTTGGGCCAAGAACATGGGTCACGAGATAGTCAGATTCGAGAGAGAAGGGACGATGATGACCGCATACATCAGGAAGACGAAGTAGTCAGCGGGGGAATGCCATGGAGAGAATATTCCTGGATCACGCATCCGTAACGCCTGTCGACGCGAGAGTGCTCAGGTTCGCTGAGCCGTATCTTGCGGGCGGTTACGGGAACCCCTCGTCCCTTCATTCCGTCGGTCTGGAAGCCAGGCGGGCCATCGAGGACGCCAGAACGAAGGTCGCCGACCTCATCAATGCGGAGAAAGAGAAGACGATCCTATTCACGAGCGGGGCAACCGAGGCGAACAATCTGGCGATCAAGGGCGCGGCTCTCAGGAATATCGGAAAAGGTAAGAGAGTCGTCTCCAGCGCGATAGAGCACATGTCCGTCCTCAACCCGATGAAGGATCTGCAGAAGAACGAATTCGAGCTCACCACGGTTCCCGTGGACTCGAGCGGCATCGTTGACCTCGAGAAGCTGGAGGACTCGCTGACCAGGGAGACCACGGTGACGTCGATAATGTACGCCAACAACGAGATCGGGACGATTGAACCCATCCGAGAGATCAGCGAGATTGTGCACGAAAAGGGTCTGTACCTTCATGTGGACGCGACCGCCGCGGCGGGCCGGATACCGATAGACGTTCAGGCGGATGGCATAGACCTGCTCACGCTGTCCTCAAACGACATGTACGGTCCTCAAGGCGCCGGTGCGTTGTATGTGAAGATAGGCGTCAGGATCCAGCCGATTCTCCCCGGCGGAGGACAGGAGCGAGGGCTCAGGTCAGGCACCGAGAACATCTTCGCAATCGCCGGCATGGGCGAGGCGGCCAGGATCGCGCGCGAGGAGATGGGCGCGGAGAGCGCCTGCCTGAGCGAGATGAGGGACAACCTGATCGAGGAGATACTGAAGATCGAGGAGACCTACCTCACCGGGCATCGAACGAAGAGGCTGCCGCACCACGCGAGCTTCCGCTTCAGCCACATAGAGGGCGAGAGCATACTCCTCCTCATGGACGCCCAGGGCATACAGGTCTCGACAGGCTCGGCGTGCTCGTCGAAGACGCTGGAGCCTTCGCACGTGTTGTTGGCCATCGGGCTGAAGCACGAGGAGGCGCACGGCTCCATGGTTCTGACGCTCGGACGGTCGAACACGATCGAGCAGGTGCCCCGGGTCGTAGACGCCGTGGACAAGATGGTCGACAAGCTGAGGAAGATTTCATCTTTGGGCAAGGAATAAGGGTGATAGAATGGCACAACAGATAGGATACAGCAAGAAGGTGATGGAGCACTTCATGAATCCGAAGAACGTGGGCTCGATGGACGACGCAGATGGTCACGGAAAGGTCGGGAACCCCGTCTGCGGGGACCTTATGGAGATCTTCATCAAGGTCAAGGACGACAAGATCGAGGACATCAGGTTCCAGACGTTCGGTTGCGGTTCGGCCATTGCGACGAGCAGCATGGTGAGCGAGATGGCGAAAGGGATGCGTTTGGACGAGGCGATGAAGATCACGCGCAACGACGTGGCGGACGAGCTGGACGGCCTACCGCCCGTCAAGATGCACTGCTCGAACCTGGCTGCGGATGCGCTCCACGAGGCAATCAAGGACTACAAGCGCAAGAAAGGCGAGATGGTCGAGGAAGAGGAGAAGCCGGCGGGGCACACGTGCGAGCACAATCATAATCACTGTGATACGTGTTAAGATCCGATATGAAGGGAGGTGAAGATGTGTGTGAGACATGCGGTTGCTCCGAGACCGGGAAGCCGATCAAGTACGAGTGCGAATGTGGGGATGACTGCGCCTGCAACGTCATCGAGTTCGATGAGGAGCCCCAGGCGACCCCGTACTGCTGCGGTGCCCCGATGAAGCGAGTGAAATAGGGAAGGGTAGTCACTCAAGACCCTCTAGACACTGTTTTCCAGACGCGGAGCTGGAACACTGCAAAACCCCCGTTTCCACCGAAACATTTATCTGGCTCCGATTACAGAGTTTACTAACTGCAGGCGAAAGTCTGCAGGAGGACAAAACTTGGAAAGAGCCTGGATAAGGAACGACGTAGCAGTGTCTCCGGTTATCGCGACCATATTGATGGTGGCGATCACCGTGGTGCTCGCAGCTGTTTTGTACGTGTTGGTGACCAGCCTCATCCCTGACGAACCAGAACCGCCAGGGCAAGACCTGATGACCAAGGAACCCATAGGACCGGACATTTGGGAGTTCCGGGTCACCAGCACACCGACCAACGAGGAACTCAGCTACTACAAGGTGATCATCCTCAAGAACGGGACCAAAGTGCACACGATGGACCCGCTCGAGGAAGTCAGCAAAGGCAACTATAGATTCACCGACCTCGATGACGGTGGCAGACTGACATCTGGTGACCGCTTCATCATCACGTGCGAACCAGAGAGCCGCTACGAGCTGAACATATTCTGGAGAGAGTCCGGGAACGTAAGGGGAAGTGTCGACTGGGAGACCTAGGCACTCCCCCCTCTTTATTTTTTTTCTCCTCTGAGAGGAGCGCTTCATCTTTCCAGGCTCTTCAAAAGCACCCAGACGCCTCCAGGGGACCGGTCACCAGCAAGCACTATCGTCGCACGGGGAAGACGCGCTGAGCAGTGATCAGAAACAGAACACCCCTCCTGGCCGCAATCTACTGCCCCCGTGTGGACGTCGAGCAAGTGTCGCAGAGTACCTGCTTGGTCGAGCCCGCAACGTGAGACATGCACACCGTTCTATTGCAGTGCTCGCACACAAGGAACGCCCGCCGGTCACAGGCGTAGCACTTCTCCTTGAACGGCAGCGTCAGGAAGTTGACCATGATCCCGTCCCATCTCTTGGAGAAGAACTCCATCGGTGTTCTCTTCAGTCGGACCAGTATGAGAACCGCCGCTAGTATCCCGAGAATCAGGAACACCGGACCTATCACACTGTAGATGATGAAATCCGATACGTACGGAGAGACGGAGATCTGAGCGGGAAGGAGTGGCGCGAACGCGGGAATGGGCCAATTGGAGCCTATGATGTCAGCCCCGAGGTGGGCACCGAAGCCTAGCAGGATCACGGAGAACCCCAGCCTCTTCTTCTCCAGGAAGAGGGCAAGGACGAGCGACACGAGCACTCCGAAAAGGAGCATGTGCCCGAACGTGTGGTGCACGGCCTGGAACAGCTGCTCGTCGAACAGAATCGGGATTCCATCGAGGTCGGGGATGACCCCTGCGAGCAGGCAGAATCGGCGGGTGCGGACGTCCACGTCGAAGCTGTTGGCGATCATCCAGGCAATGAGCGCGTGGTTCAGGGGATCCATGGGCAATCATCCAATCTGCTCTCATGGTATTAATCGTTCCCGTCGATCCGTTCCAAGACAGAGTGGCATCCTCCGAAGAACAAGAGGAAAGATGGAGAAGCTCCCGCTTCTCCCTACGTTTTGCCCTGGCTTGTCACAGCAGCTCCCATCCGCAATCGAGTTGTGGCAAGTCCGCGAGGCCCGCTTTCCTACGGTCTGCCCACATAATAGTAGTGAATCTTCCTGCCCTTCCTCTCCGATCGGATCAGTCTCCTCTCTTCCAGCCTCCCCATCTGGTAGCTCACGCTCGACTGGTGAACGCCAAGGAGAGCAGCGATCTCCTTCTGAGTGACCCCCGGGACGTCCTTGACCGCGTCGATGACTCGCTTCTGGACCTCGGACAGGACCCCGCCGTTCGGCACCGGGATTCTCGTGTCGAGGGTGTAGAATCTCTTGAACCTGCCATCCGTTCGGGACTTGATCTTGGAGGCCTTCTCCAGGACCCTGAGATGGTGGACCAGCGAGCCGTTCGGGAGGGTCAAGTCCCGTTTGATCTGGCTGTAGTGCTCGCCCGGGTTCATCTCGATGTACTGGTAGATGCGGCCGCGCTCGTAGTTGTCCAGCACGTTCCTCTTCCTCAGCTTGGTGTACAGCGGAACGAGCAGGGACAGGAACGCGAACTTGCCCACCTCCGTGGAAAGGAAGGCCCCGATGCCCGCCCCCAGGGCAATAGCGGAGCCGAGTGTGATCATGAGCCAGAGCGGGAGCCAGAATCCATCCGCCTTCGAGGGCGCGACGATGACGACCACGAGCTCCCTGTCCTCCGCTATCGTTTCCTGCGTTGAACCGACGGCGTCCTCCTTGGCGGCCGTGATCAGATGCGGGTTGAAGACCTCGCTTCCCTCGAGCGTGTCTATCTTCTGAGTGACTAGCAGTCCGTGCCCTCGACCGTCACTTCCAGTGCGGAACGAAGCGACCTCCTCGCCAAAGGCATCGTTCACCTGGACATCGGCGTAGGGAACCGGTATACCCTCCTCGTCCGTGACCAGGATGGACACCCGCCAAAGAACCGCAATCTGAGAGACGGAGTCGAACGTCACACGGCCGACGGTGCTTCCAACGGTCTCGACGTCCGAGTTCACCAGGGACAGCGAATCGATGTGCGAGTCCTCGATTCTCATCTCCCCTCCGTCGTTGCCCTCCACCGAGCCGGTCGACCCTTCGAGCAAGATCGCGTACCGCTCAGAACCCTGTATGGTGTTGTCCTGTATCACGGGAGACGCGTTCATGCAGTTGATGCCGAACTCCCCGCCAGTGATGGTGTTCTCCAGAATCAGCGAGGAGGAGTCCTCACAGTAGATGCCTATCCTATTGCCTTCGAGGATGTTGTTCTGGACAAGGGGCGACGCATCCTCGATGTAGACCCCATACACATTGTTGCGGAGCGTGTTGTTGGTCAGGTCGACCGTGGACGCGCCCTTCACCTTGATCCCGATCTCGTTGTCCTCTATGATGTTGCCGTCGAACTCCAGCGTCGAGAGCTCTTGGTCCGGGTCGTAGTAGTACGCCACCTTGTTCTTGAAGAACCTGTTCCAGTTGAAGCAGTTCTTCAGCTGCGAGTTGTAGTCCTTCGCCCCGTAGACCGTGTTGTACGAGATCGTGTTGTGCCTTATCCCGTCGTTGTGCGCCTCGTACGTGACGATGCCGTACTCACCGTACGAGATGTCGTTGTACGTGATCCAGGAGTCCGTCGTCCTGTTCTGGTATATGCCGTAGGTGTAGATTGTGACTATGTTATCCGTCACTTCCAGCGCGTCCGTCCAGTCGGAGAAGATGCCGTAATCGCCCTCCGTGATCGTGAACTCCTCGATGAGCACTCGGTCTGCCGTCACGAGGAAGACGGTCCCCGAACCGGAGCCCGTGACAATTACCTTCTCCTTGGCCTCGCCCCTGAGCTTGACGGTCTTGTTGACGATGACGTTCTCGGGGTATGTGCCCTCGTACACGTATATCGTGTCACCAGGGATTGCAGCGTCTATCGCCTCCTGGATCGTCTCGTAATCGGCGGTTCCGTCATCGTCGACGGTGATAATGCCCGCCTTTGTGACGCTGAGCGTGCCTGTCCAGTTGGTGTGGTTGCCCATGAACTCGGCCTTGACCTTGCAGCTTCCCTCGTTCGAAGCTTCGAATTCGGTCGAGGTCCCATAGTCTGTTATGGTGCAGACGGGGCTGTTCGTGGTGGTCCAGTTCGCTGGCACCAAGCCTATCGGGCCGTCCGTGTTGTTATATGCCATCGCCCAGAACTTGTCCGTGTCGCCCAGGGTGTAGTTCCTGTCACCGACCCAATTCGGGTTCCCCCCATCGCCCGAGTCGACTATCATGATGTAGTCGATGTTCATCGGTATGACCTTCAGCTCTCCCGTGACGTT
>JAJISH010000403.1 GCA_022848825.1 Thermoplasmatota archaeon | reverse complement strand
GAGAATTACCACTTTTGTACGATTGCTCTTTGCCAATCGCTTATGGGCTTCCGCCAACGGAGTGTTCATCAACGTCCCCCAGGACCTCCTCGGAAACGCGGTGAAGGAGATGCAGACGAGGAGAGCGGTCATCGAGGACATGGGCCAGGAGGAGGAAATGGCGAACATAGAGGCCAAGGCCCCCGTTGCGGAGATGTTCGGGTTCGCAACGGCGATAAGGAGCGCCACGACCGGCAGGGCCCTGTGGTCCACAGAGAACTCGGGATTCGAGAAGCTCCCGAAGGATCTCCAACCCGATGTTGTGAGACAGATTAGAATCAGAAAGGGGCTCAAGCCAGAGCCTTACGATGAGAGGTACTACTCCGCTTGAGAAGGAAAAAGAGATAAATAGAGAGAGGCATTAGGGAGACAACACAAAGGAGATATGAGTATGGCAGAAAAACCCCACTTGAACCTGGTGTTCATTGGCCATGTCGACCACGGAAAGTCCACTCTGGTCGGAAGACTGCTTCTGGATACGGAGTCGATAGAATCGCACGTAATCGACAAGTACAGGAAGGAAGCGGAAGAGAAGGGAAAGGCGACGTTCGAGTTCGCGTGGGTCATGGACAAGCTCAAGGAAGAGCGGGAGAGGGGCTTGACCATAGATGTGGCCCACAAGAGGTTTGACACCGACAAGTACTACTTCACAATCATTGACGCACCTGGTCACAGGGATTTCGTCAAGAACATGATCACTGGTACGAGTCAGGCGGATGCCGCCGTCCTGGTCGTTTCGGTTCCGGATGGACCGCAGGCACAGACGAAGGAGCACGTGTTCCTGGCAAGAACGCTCGGCGTGGAGCAGCTGATTGTTGCGATGAACAAGATGGACGCCACGAAGCCTGAGTACGACGAGAAGAGGTTCAACGAAGTGAAGGAGCAGGTAAGCACGCTTCTTAGGTCGGTCGGGTTCAAGGTGGACGAGATACCGTTCATACCCGTGAGCGCCTTCAAGGGCGACAACGCCATAAAGGCGTCTGGTAACCTTGGATGGTACAAGGGACCCACTATCCTCAAGTCGCTGGACATGATCGTGCAGCCGGAGAAGCCCACCAAGCTCCCGCTCAGATTGCCCATCCAAGACGTCTACACCATCACAGGGATAGGAACAGTACCGGTCGGAAGGGTGGAGACTGGTATCCTCTTGCCCGACATGAAGATATCGATGCAGCCGGCCGACAAGGCGGGTGAGGTGAAATCCATCGAGATGCACCACGAGATAATCCCAAAGGCGGAGCCTGGGGACAATGTGGGCTTCAATGTGAGAGGCATTTCGCGGACTGACATCAGGAGAGGGGATGTCGCTGGACCTGCGGACAATCCTCCAACGGTTGCCAAGACATTCACAGCCAGGATCATGGTTCTGAACCATCCTAGCGTCATAACGAAGGGCTACACTCCCGTCTTCCACTGCCACACCGCGCAGGTTGCGTGCACGTTCGAGGAGCTCACGGCAAAGCTCGACCCGAAGAGCGGCGAGACGACGGAGGAGAACC
>JAJISH010000402.1 GCA_022848825.1 Thermoplasmatota archaeon | reverse complement strand
CGTCGTCATCACGGAGAACGTTCGCGTGGACTTCAGCGAACCGATGAACCAGACCTCAGCCGAGTCCGCGTTCTCGCTCGCTGACAATGCGACCTGGACGTATCTCTCAGGGACCTTCTCCTGGGTCATCAACACTTTGGTGTTCGACCCGGACGCTCTCCTTCAACCTGGGACCGAATACACGGCCAACGTAACAATGACGGCCAAGGACGACTCCAACCAGGGGAACAGCCTCCTTGCTCTGCAGAACTGGTGGTTCACGACAATGAGCGGGGCTGACTTGGAGCCGCCCACCATATGGGACGTGACGGTTGTCCCGAGCTCACAAGAGATTGGCGACAACGTGAACATATCCGCGGTCATCCATGACAATGTCGGTGTCGACCATGCGTTGGTGAACGTGACGCTTCCAGGCGGGGGGTTCTTGGAGGACCCGATGGACCATGACGTCGCCAACGACAGATACTACGTCAATCGCAGCTATCCGGAGCTGGGCACATACGATCTCACTGTGTGGGCGGAGGACACGAACGGGCTGCAGAACTCCTCGGTGGGGCAGTTCGACATCGTCGACACCACGCCGCCGGTCATCGCACACATCCCCGTCTCGCTCGCACATGCCAATGACACGATAAACATCACCGCGACTGTGACGGACAACTTCGGCCTTGCCGCGGTGGATCCCGTGAGGCTCGACTACGTCAATGTCACGGGAATCGCTTTCAATATCACCACGCTCTCGATCGGAGGCGATGGCTATCAGGGACAGATTCCCGCTCAACTCGTCGCAGGTGACGTGACCTATTTCGTTTGGGCATCCGATTCCTTAGGCAACGAGATAAGGACGTCCTGGTACACGATTACCGTCGTAACGCAGGACATCTTCCCGCCGGAGATTCTTGGTGTGCAGGCGCTGCCCTCGCCTCAGGAGAGGTATGGCGATGTCAACATCACCGCTACGATAAGGGACCTGAGCGGCATTTACGGCGCGTGGGTGATTGTGGACCTGCCAGACGCCAGCAGCCTCAACCTGTCGCTGACCGTGGGACAGAACGACGTGTACTATGTGGAAAACGTGTTCGGCTTGGTCGGAACGTACGACTTCACGGTGTGGGCAGAGGACAACGGCGGCATGGGCAACACATCCTCCGGACACTCGTTCGAGATAGTCGACACGACCCCGCCCGCGGCGCCAACGGGTCTCTCCGTGTCTGCGGGAGATGACGCGGGGACCCTCGACATCACATGGGTCGCCAACACCGAACTGGACATCGCTGGATATGACCTCTACCGCTCCGACACGGGCGCGAACAACACCTTCTCCAAGGTCAACACAGCCCTGATAACGGGGACCTCGTACACGGATGACGGCCTGGAGGACAACACGACGTACTACTACATGCTCAAGGCCGTGGATGATGAGGAGCTCGAGTCTGAGTTCTCTCACCCGGCAGATGGAACCACGATCATTCCTGGCGCGGAGGAGGAAGCGGACTACATGTGGCTCTACGCGCTGATAGCCATTCTCGTCATACTCGTAGTGGTTCTCGCGGCCGTATCCGCGGCGAGGAAGAAACCCTCCGAGGAAGAGGAAGATGAAGAAGAGCTCGAGGAGCTGGACGAGGTCGGCGAGGAATACACCGCCGAAGAGAAAGGTGAAGAGATCGCTGAGGAGGAGATAGCGGAGACCTCGGAGGATGAGCCCCCAGAGCCTCCGTGATGCTGCTCGTTCAGTAGGATTCGCAGCCTAGGTCGTCTCTTCGGGCGAGCCGACCTCTTTGGTCTCGATCTTGGCCGTCTCGTGAGCTTTCAGGGTCCTAGCGACGACCTTCCCTATGCGGCAGCGGGGGCCTATCTCAACATCGTCACCCTCGACAAGATCTGCATCAGTGACTTCCAGATGGATTCTCCCGCCTTTGATGGTCTCACAGCGCAGCTTTCCCATTGCCGCGCTTCCTTTGATATCAATCTCAGGGGCATCTATATGTGTTGCTCGAGAATCGCTCGTGATCTCTATGTCGACCTTCTCAGCCTTTATCGTGCCGCCCACGCGGAAGCTCCCCGTGGATTGGTAGTTCTTGGCAGCAACGTCCTTGCCGACCCTCAGCATTCCGGACTGGACGACGTCCCCTTCGCTTGTGAGACTCTTAGCAACCTTGCATGCGCCGGAGTTCGTGAAGGAGTCCGTCTCCACGTCACCTTGGACTTTCAGGCTGCCGGAAGACTTGATTTCCTTTGCATTCACCGAGCCACCCACACTTAGAGCCCCTGAGTTCTTCAGCTTATCAGTGTTTATGCTCTCGCCGACCTTGAGCGCGCCATGCGTCTCCAAGAGATCCGTATCCAAGCTCTCGCCGACCTTGCACACGCCGACGACCTTGGTGTGTCTCGCCTTCAGATGGCCTGGGACCTTGCCCACGCCCGAACAGCAGTAGTCGTCGCCCTCGAAGTCGCCCTTGTGCACGGCAGGGAACATCTCGCGGAAGTCAGGGATCCTTATGGAGATCGCGTGAGCCCTCGGTTCCTCGTCTTCCTCCGGGAACCCGTTCTTCTCGTACCTCTCCTTGATCGAGAGGTAGGTGCTCTCGCTTATCTCGCCCCTCGCAAGGCGCTCTGCGAGTCGGTCAAGCACGTCCTTCTTCCTTGCCATGACTTCACACCCAGTGCGTCTCGATGAGCTCGGCATGGGCCAGGGTCTTTGCCTGGGGGTCGTGCTCGCAGCTCGTTCCGTAGCACTTGGTTATGGTCTTCGCGTTTCCCTTTCTTCTTGTTCTCAGCATTTCCTTCGCCTCAGAGAGTATATGCACCCGGTCATATTTATACAAGCGTCAGAATATATATTGATAACCTCAACTCGCGAAAAGAGGAATGCACGCTCGGAGGCGATAACTACAACCTCAAGGTTAAAATACTGCCCTTCCGATGATTCAGCGTGGAGTCTCTTGAGATGGACATCCTGGGCCTGGTGTCATCGTCCACGAGGATGCAGATATGCGATCTGTTGAGCAAGGGCGTGGACCATCCCGACGAGCTGGCCAAGCGGCTCAAGCTTCGGCGGCAGTCCGTGGACAAGCACCTGCTCGCCCTGTACAGGATGGGGATCGTGGACCGGTCGGCTGTTTTCGACTCGGACAGGCGGCCCAGGATCGTGTACTCCGTCAGCAGTCCCGCCAGCCTTCTCATCGGGCGGATAGTGGAGGCGCTCAGGCTGTACGCGATGACCAAGGCGAACGAGTACCGCGAGTCGCTCCTGACACTGGACGATGACCTCTCCGCCGGGCGGTTGGACGAGCAGGTCTACGAGCAGCAGCGCGAGGCCCTCGAGAGGCAGTACTTCGAATTCCTCGCCTGGGAGAAGGAGCGGCAGAAGCGGTAGTCGGGGCCACCCGCCAGGGAATCTTTAATATGCGAGCCACGATTCCCTGCTGTCGTCGTTGAAATGGTGGGAGGTAAGATGAACGAGATAAAGCGGGCGCTGATTAGCGTCTCAGATAAATCGAGCGTCGTAGAGTTTGCGAAGGGCCTGCAAGAGGCGGGCGTGGAGATACTCTCGACAGGCGGGACCGCGAAGGTCCTCGAAGAGAACGGGATCAAGGTAACGAAGGTGTCCGACTTCACGGGCTACCCCGAGATGCTCGACGGGCGGGTGAAGACACTGCATCCGAGGGTGCACGGGGCCATACTCGCGCGGCGGGACGACCCCAAGCACATGCAGCAGCTGCAGGAGGCGAGCATACCCACGATCGACATGGTCGTCGTCAACCTGTACCCGTTCGAGGAGACTATCGCCAAGCCGGACGCGACGTTCGAGGACGCGATAGAGAACATAGACATCGGCGGGCCCTCCATGCTGCGCTCCGCGGCGAAGAACCACAAGGACGTGGCCGTGGTCGTGAACCCGAACGATTACTCAACTGTCATAGAGGAGATACGCACGAGCGGGGACCTGAGCCCGGACACGCGCTGGAAGCTGGCGTTGGAGGCGTTCGAGCACACGTCCAGGTACGACACCGTGATATCAGGCTACCT
>JAJISH010000401.1 GCA_022848825.1 Thermoplasmatota archaeon | reverse complement strand
TGTATAGCCACATCGCCCGCAGGACTCGCGATCGGAATGTTGAGCGAGAAAGACACCGGGTCCACACTTGGGGCAGTTTCTTCGGGTCCTCTTGAGGGTGTCTCCCTCAATCACGTAGCAGTCCTTCTTCGCGTTCATGCTCCCTTCGACTCCTTTTCTGGCTTGGTCTCGGCAGCCTCGGGCTTCTTCTTCTCAGCCTCGGCTGGCGCTTCCTTCTTGGGCCTCTTCTTGGGCTCGGCTGGCGCTTCCTGCTTGGGCCTCTTCTTGGGCTCGGCTGGTGCTTTCCTGGGCTCGGGCTTCTTCTTCGCGGGCTCCTTCTCGGGCTTCAAGAGACCGTTCCTTATGAGGATGTGCTTCCTCTCCACGGAGAGAATCTTATCCTTGCTCTTGTATATCTTCGCATATCCAGTGGTCTCGGGTCTGCCGAAGTCAGAGTTCATGCTGTCGATGATGACCAGGTCCTTCTTCGCCTTGGCGATCTTGGCTATCTCCTCTCTGAGCGCGTCCCGCGTGGGAGTCGGCTCACTGGCATGCCTCGTGCGGAACTCGACCTCGATCCTCTCAAAGAGCGGGTTCTCTCTTCTGCTGAGTAGCTCAGTTTCCATCGGCCTCCTCCATTTGCAGTAGTACGCTTTTAACCTTTCGCTTGGCTTCCTCGTCCACCCGTACGACGACGACCCCCTTCCCGGGCATTCCGTAGAGGACGACGGTTCCGAGCGGTGCGATTGCTATGCAGGGCATAGTGGCCAGGTCTTCCTCGCCCTGGACCACCACCATTACCCTCTCCTCGGATTTATAGGCTTCGGCAATCCCATCCCACATGGACCGTGTGAGCACCCCGGCGGGATTGTCCACTTCCATGCGTCTCCAGTCAAGCCTATCGAAGTACTCCCTGATCTCCGCTTCCTCTCCCCTCCGCGTCTTGAAGTCAACGACGATTACATCGGGAAGCAGTCCCTGGGTGAGTGCGGACACGCTGCAGAGGTCCCCCACGGCCACGAGCTTGGCGGGTCTCCCGACAGCGTTAACGAGTTCTTGAGAAGAGACTATCGGGCCTATGGCGCTTCCCACCTTGGCCCTGAGCTCATCAGGAAGTCGCAGGTCCTTCGCGAACCTAGCGAACTCGGAGAGCGAACTTCCCGTTGACATTTATGTTCATCTTCTTCGCTATCTCGGACTTCTGGTGATCGACGATGATGACGTAACCCTGCCACTCCTTGGAGGTCTCCTTCCCGCAGAGCGGACAGACGTCCTCTTTCGTGATGTAGCTGCAGTGCTTACAGGACTTCGGGTTCTTTGTAACCATGACCTATCTCCTTCTCCCTCTCTTCTTCTTCTTCATGACCTTGACCGGACCCTTCATCCGGTCCTCTTCGATCCACTCGAACTTGCCGAGCCCTGGTTGCCTCATGGTGAGGCCTATCTTGCTCTCCCTGGGGCTCCTCTCGTTTATCGAGGCCGCAACGATCCTGGCGCGGACGCGGTCTCCCCGCCTGAGGTCCCTCTTCGTGTCCTTGCCCACCAGCCGCTGGTTATCCACGTCAACGTCAACGCGGTCATCCATCACCTGGCTTATGTGGAGAAGACCGTCGAGGGGTCCGAACCGAATGAAGGCGCCGAACTTCATCACCTCGCAGATCTCGCCGTCGACTACCTCTTGGAGCAGGGGCCTGAGCACGACAGCGTCGAAGGCGACCTTCTGGTAGACGGCCCCGTCACCGTGGACGATCCTTCCCTCGTCCAACCTCTCGACGTTGGTCGCCAGGAGGGTGAACGACTTGTCGGAGGCGACCTTGCCCTCATAGGTCGATCTCGTAAGCTCTCGGGCAAGCTCATCGATGTCCTCTCCGAGCCTGTCGGGAGGTATTCTTACGACCTCTTCCCTTCTCACCTTGTAATACATAGAAGCCCTCTGGGGTCTGATATCGATTGTCCACTCATTATATATCCCTTTGCCACGCAGGGCATATCATCAGGTCACCGTGAAACCCTTCGGAGGATCTGTCCAGGGACTCCACGTGCTTCCATCGAATGCTCTCACACGCCAATGATATTCCCCTGCCGCCAACGTTTGTGTCAGTGCATGGCTGGTCTCAGAGGTCTCAAGGTCGACGATCGGGTCTACGAACTCTGTCTCATTGGATATCTGAAGCTGGTAGATCTCAGCGTTGGGGACTTCCTCCCAAGTGAATGTGGGACTTGCG
>JAJISH010000400.1 GCA_022848825.1 Thermoplasmatota archaeon | reverse complement strand
CGCTGAAGGTGGCGAAGTTTCCATCGCTGTCCTCGGCCCTTATCACGAAGGTGAAGTTGCCCAACTGATGGTAGGAATCGTACCAGTAGTGTCGTCCGGAGACAGGGTCGAAGTCCATGGGTCCATCGTAGACGACCCAGCCGAGCGGGTCTGTGACATTGATGCTGACGATCGAGAGAGCGTAGTTGTCCGAGACCAGAGCGGAGACGTTCACGAACCCGTCGATGATCTGCGGGTCCGGGATGGCCGACACGAAGTCGATTGACGGCTGTGTCGTGTCCTGGATCACGAACGTGCCTGCCGCCGTGTCCCAGTTGTCGCTCGTGTCAGAGGCCGAGATGGTGTAGCTCCAGGTCCCGAGCAGCGCGTATGCGCCCTCGTGGTAGTACTTCCCGCTCCCTGAATCGAAGCTCATCGTGAAGTTGCCGACTGGTGTGCCAAATGGGTCAGAGACTTCCACCCAGACTCCAGACAGAGCGTAGTTGTCGTCCACCTGTGCAGTGATGTTCACACTTCCCGATGCTTCCTGGGGATCAGGATTCGCAGCGGCCTGGCTGATTGTCGGACTGGTCCAGTCCTCGAGGGTGAATGAGGAAGTCGAAGAGGCGTAGTTACCGCTTGAATCGGACGCCCAGATGGTGAATGTGTATGTCCCGATCAGGTCGCCTGCGAAGTCCTTGAAGTACCTTCCGCTTCCCGCGTCATATGCCATCGTGAAGTTGCCTACGGTTGCCATCGTCGGGTCTCGAACCTCCACGGTGACCTGAAGAACCTGGACATTGTCGGTTACAGCTGCCGAGATGTTGACGGAAAGGAACACCTCCTGTGGGTTGGGCAATGCCTGAAGCTGATCGATGACAGGCGGCGTCGTGTCCTCGACGACGAATGTTCCCGATGTCGAGTCCCAGTTGTTCGAGGCGTCGTTGGCCCAAATCACAAAGGAATGGGTGCCCAAATCAAAATATGTGGATTCGTAGAAGTATCTTCCAGATCCGACGTCATAGGACATGGAGAAGTTCCCCAGCGGGTTGTTCACAGGATCGAGGACCTCCACCCAGACTCCGGAGACACCCTTGTCGTCCGTCACCACGGCCGAGATGTTCACAGCCCCGCCGACTTCCTGCGGGTCAGGGACTGCCGTCACATCGGATATGTTTGGCGGGGTAACATCGGGTGTGTCAACGATTGTGAAGACGCCCTCGTAGTAGGCCCAGTTGCCGCTGCCATCGCTCGCAGATATGTTGTAGGAGTAGTCACCGATCTTGTGATAGCTGTCATACCGGTAGTGCTTCCCGCTAGGCACATAGAATGCCATGGGCCCGTCGTAGACCACTATCAGATCAGGGTCTGTGACCTCGATTAGAACCTGCGTGAGATCATAGTTGTCGGAGACATCGGCGGTGATGTTCACGAAGCTATTCACTGTCTGCGGGTCAGGGGAGGCGAGAACGTTCAGGATCGTCGGAGGGGTCGTGTCTTCCATGAGGAAGGAGCTCGATGCGGAGTTCCAATTGCTCGAGGTGTCCTTCGCCCATATCGTGAAAGTGTGGACCCCCAGATCGCCGTAGGCCGATTCGTAGTAGTATCTCCCCGAACCAGCGTCATAGGACATCGAGAAGTTGCCCAGAGGATTGCTGAACGGGTCGCGGATATCGATCCACACACCCGCCACGGCGTTGTCATCGGTCACTATCGCCGAGACATTGACAGACCCGTCGACCTCCTGCGGGTTGGGAACTGCCGTCACATCCAATATGTTTGGCGGGGTAACATCCGGCGCCGCAACCATCGTGAATGTCCCTTCATAGTAGGCCCAGTTCCCGCTACTGTCGCTCGCGGATATGTTGAACGAGTAGTCGCCAATCGTGTGATAGCTGTCATATCGGTAGTACTTCCCGCTCGGTATATCGAGGTCCACGGGTCCGTCATAGACGACCCAACCGAGCGGGTCTGTGATATTGATGCTGACGATTGAGAGAGCGTAATTGTCAGAGACCTGAGCCGAGACGTTCACGAAGCCATCCACCGTCTGCGGGTCAGGGGAAGCGAGAACGTTCTGGATCGTCGGGAACACGGAGTCCTGCATCAGGAAGGAGCAAGACGCAGAGTTCCAGTTGTTCGATGTATCCTTGGCCCAGATGGTGCAGGTGTAGCTCCCAAGCTTGGAGTATGAGTTCTCGTAGTAGTAGCGTCCGGTTCCTGAGTCGTACGGCATCGAGAAGTTGCCAAAGAGCAGAGCCTCGGGGTCGATGATTTCGACCCAAACGCCATCGAGCTGGTAGTTGTCCGAGACCACGGCTGAGACGTTCACAGAGCCGAAGACCTCCTGCGGATTGGGAATCGCGGTTACGCTTGAAATGCTCGGTGCGGTCGTGTCCCTCATCTGGAACTGTCCCGTCGAGCAAGCCCAGTTCCCCGACATGTCCTCCGCGCAGATGATGAAATCGTAGAAGCCGATCTTCGGATACGCATTCTCGTAGTAGTACCTTCCAGCACCACCGTCGTAGCTCATCGAGAAGTTTCCAACGGGCAGAGCGTCCGGGTCCGTGAGCTCTATCTGAACCTGGGACAGCTGGTGATTGTCCGTA
>JAJISH010000040.1 GCA_022848825.1 Thermoplasmatota archaeon | reverse complement strand
CGATAGGTTGCGGTGAAAAAGGGGGATTTCTACTCGAGATTAGCGGCCTGGACCCCGGGGCGCTTCAACTGGCGGTGCTGCTCGTCGGTGAGCTGGATCTGAGTCCGCATCATGATGGCATCATGCGCCGAGGGATCGGCTCCGCCTCACACCCCGTGTCGGCTGCATTTGCTTGTTATTCGTAGCTCAATTCATCACTATGGCCACAGAGACAACCAGTACTCCCGGTCTCTCCTTGATGTTCTCTGCAACCGTTGTTTTCACCTGCTCGATGAGCTCAGCCACTGAGACGCTGTAATCGTCGAGGTTCTCGAAGTAGACATTGACGTCTGTGAGCACCCCGTTGGTCGTGTTCCATCCGATCTGGGGACGTGAACCCAGAGATTCCTCCAGGACATCTGCTGTCCTACTCGTCTGTTCATTCATCTCCGTCAACGTCCCGACGACCCCGCACGATGCGATGAACAGGACGACCAGGAGACTGAGTGCGCTTCTCTTCATTTCCGTCCTCCTCTTGCGTCTAACCTCTCACCACTTCAGCGCGGCCTTGTTAGGGAACCTCCTCAGAACCCCCTATTGGTGAACGAGCTGCTAGGGCATGGAGTTGAGCCATTGCAGCCGGAGTCAGCGACCAAATGTTTGGGAGGGTTTCGGATTGGTACTGCCGCTCCCCTTCCCCGTCTATCGTAACTGCCCAGAGTTTCGCTTGAACTGCGCCCGTGTTGTTGCACTTCGTGCATTGCCACGTGTCCAAGCGAATCTGCGGACTGTGAGATTCCGGGACCGTATCGAGGGACAAAAGTGCATCCAGGTTGTCCGGTCGCAGGTCCGCTAGCTGCGACGTGTCCTCTGGAGCGCCGAGGAGCAGTGCATCCGTCGTGATCGTGCACCAGCGTGTGCATTCTTCGCAAAAGACTTTTCGATCGATCGCAATTCCAGCGAGTAGAGTAGAAAGGCCGACAATTATGACTGCCTCGATGGCCCAGACGACCCAAAGGACGGCACCCTTTGGTGTCATCTCCGCGATCGAGTACCAACCTTCTTGGTTGATGGCCTTGGCGACTTCCCACACCGCGCCGGGGGAAAGGAGGACAGTCAGGAGACTGACATCCAACCTTCCACTATCGCTTGAAAGGAGTGCGTACTCGAACGCGGCCCATGACCCGTACAGCGCAAGAAGCCCCGCGAGAAAACCGACCAGGTGGAGGAATCCAGAGCTGCGGCACCGTGCCACGTAACCGAGTATCGATACGGACCAACCGACTGCGCATGGGAATACGAAGACCACGATGAAGAACAGCGTTACGTGGGCAACGATCGGGGTGTAGACGTCAATGTAGGCGTAGACGATGGACAACCCCAACGACGAAACGAGAGCGCCGATGGGAACGACGACCAGCCCGAATCCAAGCTTTCCAGAGTGGGTATACACGCCCGGCGCGGAAGCTGTCATTAGCCAATGCCTACCGACAGCCCCACCGCCAACACGACGAGATTCGCGCTGCTCTCGAACTGGGTGACGGTCGGCGTTCCGTCGAACGTCTCTGAAATGCTGTCCTCCGACATGTACCTGACAGTCCCGTTCCTCTGGTAAAAAGCAGAGAGATTGAGGAACACCGGATGGCGACCTTGGTGCACTCTGAGCAGGAGCCCGCCCCCCACACTGGCCGAGAACACGAAATCGTCCAGGTTAGTCGTGGCGTTGACATCATTGGTATCCACGGTCCCACCCAGGAATGTCTGCGTCCAGAAGTAGGCGAAACCCGCAGTCGCCGCGACATAGGGTCGAACGACTTGGCTGGGGACCGTGAATTGGAGCCCACCTCCGAAGGTTGCCACGGAGTTCTCGGTCACGATCTGGAAATCAAAGAATCCCAGCAGGGGGTCCCTCAGGATGATGTCCCGCGTCGTGCTACCGTAAGAGAGAACGGACGCGTCGAGTCGCAAGCCCAACATGCGTCGCTCGTCCAGGTTGACGACAAAGCCGCCCGAGATGCCATATCCGAAATCCACCGACTCGGAGAACTCACCTGTCGGCAGCCCGCCGATGAATGCTCCATGGACGAGAATCCGGTCCAGCACGCGCACGGACGTCTTCTTCTGACCTAGCGCTTCGGTTGCCAGGGTCGCCAGAACGGCCACAGCCAGGACGGCGGGCACCACGACGGATCTCACCGCCACAGCCATGAGCCTCACTTGCAGGCTTCCTCGTGCCCACCCTCGCA
>JAJISH010000004.1 GCA_022848825.1 Thermoplasmatota archaeon | reverse complement strand
TCCGTCCCTTTCATCCAACCCAACGAGTCCATCGAATACGTACTTCAGACGGTCGATTACGACAAGGCATGGTACTACGACTCCTCCTCCCAGGAATGGAAATGGTTCATGAAATCCAAGGGCTACAGGAGAGGACTGTGGAATGTGAACCATACCATGGGACTGTGGGTGAACGTCACAGGGGACTGGAGTCTCACCGTGGCTGGCTTAGTTCCCGCTCAGACGATGATTCATCTTCATAGCGGATGGAATCTGGTGGGATTTCCCTCCTTCAATACGACTTATACTGTCGCAGACTTGAAGGCCGAGACAGGTGCCACGAGAGTGGAAGGATTGGAAACCATGCCTCCGTTCCCCCCGCACTATCTCAGGGTGCTGGGAGACGCAGATATGCTTCTGGCGGGAGAAGCGTACTGGGTGAAGGTGGACGCTGACACTATATGGACGGTTGAAGTGGCGTAGTTCGAAAAGAAGAACGACATTCTTGGAAAGTGGTCAGTTAACGAAGGGCTGCTCACTCGGACGATGGTTGCTGCGATGAAGCTGCAAAAGGTTTTCCGCTACTAGAGTCATCACCTTGACTGTCCTGGATCATGCAGAAGACTCCAAAGAAGGCTGAAGTGCAAAACATAGTCGCATCCACGAGATTCGCGGATAGCCTTGACCTGAGTGCCGTCGCGTCGATACTTGAAGGCTCACAGTACGATCCCGAGAGGTTCCCAGGATTGATCTATCGCATGAAGAAGCCGAAGACCGCTCTTCTCCTATTCGGAAGCGGGAAAGTAATTTGCACTGGGGGAAAGAGCCTCAACGATGTTCGAGAGTCAGTTGACATTGTTGCCGACAAATTGCTGAAAGCTGGAATACCTGTTGAACGGCATCCAGAGATAACAGTTCAAAATATCGTAGCCACGTCTGATCTCGGTGCCGGGATAAACCTCGCCCATATAGCCATCTCACTCGGCGTGGAGCACATAGAGTACGAGCCTGAACAGTTCCCTGGACTGGTTTACAGGTTGGAGGATCCCAAGGTGGTCTGTTTGCTTTTTGGCACGGGCAAGATGGTCCTCACAGGCGCAAAGAAAGCGGAGGAGATAGACCGCGCGGTCGAATTGATTGCAGAGGTCCTCAGCAGGTGTGGATTCTTGTAGCAGGGTTGCGAAAGGAAACGCATCGGACAGTGGCGAACGTAGCTCTTACTTGGTCGTCTCGCAGGAAAGGCACAGGAAAAAACTGGGCCACCTGAGAAAAGCGACCCATCTTGTGGAGGGATGCTTAGCTAAGCGGTCCTGGATAGCGCATTCGAGATTTGAACCTTTCGAACAACCTTCCAGAGAGAGGCCTGACTGCCAGGAGGAAATGTCATTCTCCATAGGGGACTGCGACGTTTCCGAATCCATCAGGGTGGTTTCTTCTCAAGAAGCGTCACGACGGATTTGATGGAGCTCCCCAAACATGACCGTGTCCGAGACTCGAGTTTTTCTCATGCAGATCTCCTGGAGTCTCCAGCAATATCATGGGGTATGAGAATATAACAGGGTTATAGAGTACTGATGTTACACATCCATACACGTATATTTCGATGTTATCAAAATGAAGACTTGTGACCGTGTCATTTAAGTATCGCACTCCTTGCGAAGGATACGGTGTCATGGCAAAGGAACCCGGGAGTCCCATCGTTTGCGAGGAACCTCACCTCCATAGTCTTCATAGTCCCATAATTCGCCTGAGGACCTTCATCCCCTTTTCCCGACCTATCACTCAACACCGAGAAGGTCTTCGTCGATCGGCACGGGACTTCCCCCTCCTCTCCCGGGATTCTTTGCCTCCGGCCAGCAACTGCAGGCCGAGAAACCCGGGATCGTCCACGTGCATCGTGAGCTTTGCCCCGATTGCATCGTACTCTCCTGACCCTCACCCCGGGTTTCTCAAACCTTTCCGGATGAGTCCATGGTCAGCAATGAGCCTCGGAAGGCCTACGAAGAGATCTCGCTACTCACGGAAGACCCGCGTCTTCAGTCGACACGAAAGGCTCTCGAAGGAGATGGTTGGCTACTCTCCGACGACAAGATACGTCTCCCTTTGTCCGTGAAGGACATCGTGAGGGAGAAGCAAGAAAACATGGTTCCGATCAGGAAGATCCTGAACAGGGCAAAGCATCTTCTCGAGATCTCCGGCATCCAGTACGAGATCGATTTGGTCACGCCTCCTCACATCCGTCATCGCGGATCGAATTCATCCAGGGTCAAGGTCAAGGTGATACTCGTTGGCAATGCAGTGGTCGGAAAGACCAGCTTGGTGAGGAGGTTCGTCCTTGACCAGTTCGATGACAGATACGTCGGGACCGTTGGAGCGAAGGTCACAAAGAAGGAGATTCCTCTTTCCCTTTCGGATGGAACGCAGCTCCAAGTCGATATGTCCATATGGGACGTCATGGGCTCGAGGAGCATAGTCAGTCTCTGCAGGGGTCCCTACTTGGTCGGAGCCCAGGGCATACTGGCGGTCTGTGACCTCACGGATGAGAACAGCCTCAAGGGTCTGGAAGGATGGATTCACGGAGCGTATCATGTGGCTGGAAAGGTTCCGGTTCACATTCTCGCGAACAAGCTGGACCTCGAGGACGAGAAGGCGATGACGAGATCGGACGTAACGAAGTTCAGCAAGGGCTTCGGAGCGCAATCCCTCCTCACCAGCGCCAAGAGTGGTTCGAATGTCGAGAGAGCATTCGTTGATCTGGCAAGGAGAATAGTAGGCAATCGATTCGAAGGCAGACAGGAACTGCTTCTGAGGGGGAGAGCATAAGTTGAACGCGTCGCGGTACAAAGGCAAAACGGTTCTCCTTGACGGGGTCTCAAAGCATCATGATCTCAGAGATACGAGCAGGAAGGGAAGAATCGTCTTCGAGGTCCTGATCAAGGGAGAGGATTCCAGACTCAAGCTCCTTGCGGATGTTCTGGAATCCGAGGGTTGGTTCTGTGAATCGGGCAGACTCACTCTGACCGCACCAAAGAACGCCTTCTCCTCTGGAAACAGGGAGATGACAAAGACAGTTCACAAAGCCATCACCAAGATGAGCTACCTCCTGAAGGTGGCTGGCGTGGACTACGAGATGAGGATAGCCTCGGAAGCCTCAACAAAGAAGAAGGAAGCCGGGGAAAGCGTAGCGAAACTCAAAGTTGGGCTCGTTGGAGATCGCCAGGTGGGCAAGACGAGTCTCGTCCGAAGGTTCGTCCTGGACCAGTTCGACGACGAATACGTGAGAACGATAGGTGCGAAGGTCTCCAAGAAGGAGATCCTTCTTCCGCTCTCAAAGAACAGGCGCATGAGGGTGGACATGATGATCTGGGACATCATAGGCGAGAGGAACGTCGCGGAACTCTACATGGAGTCTCAATTCGAGGGGATGCAGGGCATCTTGGCAGTGTGCGACGTGACCAGGAATGGAACTCTGAGCAGTATTGATGGTTGGACCTCCTCCGTTTTCGACGTTGCGGGGAAGGTTCCTACCTACATCTTGGTGAACAAGACGGATCTTGAGGATCGGTTCGAAATCGAGAGATCGGCTGTGGTGAAGTGCTCGAAGAGCTTGGGTTCCCCCTTCATCTTCACTAGTGCCAAGACGGGAGAGAACGTGGGGAGGGTCTTTGGCGAGCTGGCGCAGAGGATCTTGTTCGACAAGGACGAGAAGAGAGTCTCACTCGTTGCGCAGTGAGACCTCACCGGTCTCACCACGAAAGGAGTATTCCCAGCCCTGGAATACTGGGGTTTGGGCTTCTCACTCTCACTCACGAGAGGTTCAGTCCTGGCTGAACGGAAGCTTCAGAGCAACATGTCCCGAAGCTGTCAGAAACGCTCGTACCAGGCATTTCACATATTCCACTCCAGACGGATCTTTGTGTTGAGCCTCTTCGACAGCTTACTCGAGTGAAGGGAACCCACGGACGAATATGTGAAGGTCTGCAGTGAGAGAGTCCTCTTCGCCTCCGGAGAGGCGTACATTCTCCACAGAGGAAATGAACACGTTGAAGAATCGTGAAATGGACCATTTGCAGGGGAAGGCCCTCGCCCTTGTGTGATGAGGAATCAGCTGGATTCTTACGCCCTACTCCGAAAGAAGCTTCGCAACACGCCGCACAAGCTCGTCCGGATCGAAGGGTTTCGTTATGTAATCCTCGACGCCAATCGCGCCCAGGGCCTTCCCTATCTCACCAGGATGGGCCCTGACGGTGAACATCGCTATCGGAATGTCCTTCGTCCTCGGATTCTCCCTCAGCTTTTCGTAGACGCCCCACCCGTTCATTCCTGGCATGTTGACGTCGAGCAGAACGAGGTCCGGGCTCACTTCCTCAATTACGTCAAAGCACTCGGGACCGTCACGAGCCTTCGAGACTCTGTATCCTTCCACTCTCAATATCATTTCCACCAGGTCAAGAATATTCTGTTCGTCATCGACCACCAGTATCTTCTTACTCGCCATCTGGAGCCTCCTCGACCTGCGGCAGGACTACGCGAAAGACTGAGCCCCTGCCAGGCTCGGTTTCCACCTCGATGCGTCCTCCGTGGGCAT
>JAJISH010000399.1 GCA_022848825.1 Thermoplasmatota archaeon | reverse complement strand
GAATGGAATAGCCAGCATATATAATTTGCGGAGCCAGTCATAGCCAGTACCCGATTCCTCGGTTTTGCGGGTTCACATTTAAATATCGAGTAGAAAATCCTCATCCTGTAGGGGGCAGGACTCCGTGTCGAAAAAGAGGATCACTTTGCTGCTTTGCGCTTTGTTTGTTTTGGGAATCGTGCTTCATGTCGGACCAAGGGATTCGATCACCGAAGGGACAAGATCGGACGAGAACCCGGTCGTGCTCAACGACGTGACGTTCACGAACATCGCCCATGACATCGGTCTAGGCGGCGTCGGCGGGAGCTTCATGTCCTGGGGGGACCACGACAACGATGGATACCAGGATCTCCTGATCAACGGGCGGCGTCTCTTCAGGAACAGCGGCCCGCCTGCGTGGAACTTCACCGACGTTACGAGCCTGTCCGGCCTCATGGGCGGCGTGGGCAACGGTGTCTGGGGGGACTACAACAACGACGGCTGGCTTGACCTCTACTCCGGAGCAGGACAGGGTAGCTGGGACATCCTGTGGAAGAACAACGGCAACGGGACGTTCACCAACGTGACCGTGGCTGCGGGGAATGTCTATGACAACGATCCGACATCCGCGGCGGGCTGGGGAGATTACGACGGCGATGGCTTCCTCGACCTCTACGTTGCGAACGGCGAATCCGGATCCACATACTTCCCTGACATCCTCTACCACAACAACGGTGACGGGACATTCACGGACGTCACTGTCTCAGCGGGCATCGATGACTACTCTGATCCAGCATACGGAAGAGGTGTCGCCTGGGCGGACTTCGATGATGACGGGGACCTTGATGTTTACATCTCCAACTACCGGCTGGTGCCCAACTATCTGTGGCTGAACAACGGAAACGGAACGTTCACGGAAGCCGCTTTCGACAAGAACGTGGCTGGTAACCCGCATACATACCACATGTATCCTGGAGTGTACTATGGACACACCATTGGGTCGTCCTGGGCAGACCTGAACAATGACGGTTACTTGGACCTTTTCACGGCGAACCTGGCGCACAAGGACAATGCAAACGGGTGGTACAGGGGGTACATATGCGATGACTCGAGGCTGTACATCAACAGTGGCCCCCCGGCCTGGAACTTCACGGATATCAGGAACAACTCGGGCATTCCTGTGATCCCGCCAGGAACCACGCACGGATTGTTCTACAAGGACGAGCTGTTCTCCAACGCGGCCTTCGCGGACTACGACAACGACGGGGACATGGACCTCTGGATTGCCCAGGTCTACAACGACCCTCAGCACGCGCACTCCTTCCTGTACAGCAACAGCTACGCGGACAACGGGACGGTATGGTTCACCAACATGACCGGCATAGCCGACGTCATGGTCTGGAATACCTATGCGGGTGCGTGGGCAGACTACGACAACGATGGCGATCTGGACCTTGTTTCGGGCGGTAAGAACATATCCACGCCCGGGGCGCTCCACGAGCTGAGGTTCTTCCGGAACAACGGGAACTCGAACAGCTGGCTGAAGGTCCAGCCTTTGGGATGCCCGAACAGATACGCGGTTGGCGGGAAGGTCTACATCACGCACGGAAGCACGACCCAGTTCCGTCAGGTCGAGACGGGAATGGGCTCCCACTCCCAGACGAACTCACTCCCGTTGGAGTTCGGGTTCGGGAGCTACTACGGCCCGGTGAACGTGACCGTGGTCTGGCCCAGCGGGGAATCGAGAACTCTGGTGGACGTGAGCTTGAACCGGACGATATACGTCGCTGAGCCGAGCTGTGCGCCCGCCATGCCGACGAACCTCGCGGCCTCCCTCGAGGGCCCGCAGATGAACGATGTGAGATTGGACTGGAATCTCTCCGCGGACGACGGGGCGGGAAAGGACAACATTGCCTCGTATCCCGTTTACTACAGCACAACGTACAACAAGAACGGAGAGGGCTATCAGCTCCTGGCGGATGTGCCCAGCGGAACGAGCACGTACGTACACGCGTCCGCGGGAAACGGGGACGCGAACAGCTACTTCTACTACGTGGGTGCGAGATACCACGTGGGCGAGCCGGCTCCTTCCGAGACGTTCGTTGATATCGATCCAACCCAAATCGCGAAGTACGGGCGGTTCCTGCCCGCCGGGAAGCACTTCGTATCGCTCCCGATTCTTCCTGAGGACGCGAGCATCGAGTCCGTGTTCGCAACGCTCTCGTACGACACGATCATCTTCTGGGACAGGCTGGACAACGCGGACCACTGGAAGCGCTACTCGAGCGCCAAGCTCTACGACAGGGACCTGACGGCCGTGGAGCCGGGAAGGGGCTATTGGATAGACGTCACCGCCGGTTCCCACATGGCGTACATCGGCAGGGTGCCTGACAACACGAGCGTCATGCTGTACATCGGCTGGAACATGATAGGGTACGCATCATACACGGACAGAACGATCCAGGACGCTTTCCAGGGGTTGCCGATCGTCGATATCGAGGGGTACGACGCGTCCGCGGTACCGTACCTCCTGCGGGACATGAGCTCCGCGGAGGCGATGACGGCGGGAGAGGCATACTGGGTCCGGGTGGACGACCACTTCCTGTGGACAGTGGAGAACTAGTCCTCCTTGTCGATCCCCAGCAGTTCCTCTATGCCCAGCAGTTCCTCCTCGACGTCCACTTCCTCGGTTTCCTCTTCCTCCTCTTCCTGGTCATTCTCTTCCTCTTCATCATCTTCCCTCCCCTTGAGGAGAAAGAGCAGAAGGAGTATGATGATCACGGCGACCAGCATCCCGACAATATACGGGAGGATGTCGAGAGGTTCTTCTGCGGGGATCCCCGCTTCCGTCGTGAAGTACATGAGGAAGTCACCGCCCGGACTGCCGTCACCGTTGCCGTCGAGCAGGATGTGGCTGGAGTCCATGGCGATGTCCCCGTCGATCTGTATCGTGTACCAGGTGTCGTACTCCAGAGGTTCGTTCAGTGTGAGTATCAGGCTGTTGTTGAGCCAAGAAGGGGCGTAGGGGACATACGGTGTGATGCTCAGAGCGCTCACGACGGACATCTGATACATCGATTCGTTGAACGTTATCGTTATGTTTGGCAGGTCCACGGAGATATCGACCTGATTGCTCTGCGGGAAGGTCGACAGGACAACCGGAGAAGTGATGTCCCCCGTCTCCGTCTGGAACACCCAGCTGAGATTCTGGACAAGAGAGTTCCCGGGGATGGAGTCGTCCGTCGGTGTATCCTCTATCTCGATCCTGAACCACGTTCCGTCGGAGAGCGTGGAGAGCGGCGTGAACCTCATCTCGTCTCCCAGCCATTCGAACGTTCCCGGCACGATGCTTCCCGTGTCATTCCGGGTCATCTCGAACGCGGTCTCGGCGGTGAACTCGTTCATGGATTCGCTGAACGTTATGATGATCTGCGTCGTGGTCGGCGCGGGGGTCAGGGGCGAAGGAGAGTAGCCACTGATGCTCGGCCGTGCGCTGTCGATCTCGAACGGCTGAGAATGGCTGAAGTTTGAGACGCCCCGGCTGTCCACGACCGTCGCGTTTATCCACACGCTCGTCATGTTGACGAGGGGCATGGTCCAGTTCAAGGGCGTGCCATCTGCCCGAACTCCCTGAGCCGGAGGGACGGGGATCCAAGGCCCGCTCGTATTAGACGAGTAGTTGAGCCAGACGTCGAGGACATCAATCGGGTCCTCGGTGTCGGAGGCGACCCAGGACACCTGCTGAACGCTCCCGCCGGAGAAGCTCTGTCCGCCGACCGGGTTGGTGACGGTTATCGACGGCGGGTCGTTCACGGACGTCGTCGTGTTGAACCTCCATGAGAACGGCTGTGCCAGAGGATTGCCCGGTTCGGAGTTGTCCTTGGCTGCGGGCGAGATCGTCACAGTGTACTC
>JAJISH010000398.1 GCA_022848825.1 Thermoplasmatota archaeon | reverse complement strand
CCTTTTTCTCTTTCAACTCATTCAGGAGCGGTTGATAATCATCTGGGTCAACCACGATCGTGTGGTCGGGTTCCACTTCCGGCGGCGGGTTCACGGGGAGAGGCGGGTCATCGCCGCATGCGAAGATCTCGTAGGTCGCCTTGAGGAAGTTGAAGTTGTGTGCGTCCATTCCCATGACCTTGTACTTCCACAGGCCGGGCAGTAGGGTGAAGTTGACGGTCCAGTCGTCACTGGCCAGATCCCCGATGGAGAACATCTCCTCTTCGGTGTTGCCAGACGGGTTCGTGTTCGTGAAGGTGTAGAAGCCGCTCGGGGAGGGGGCTACCACCAAGTTGTAGATGCTCGGGTTGATGTTGCAGCAAGAGCCGTACGGAGTGGGACCGTCCTTTGGCGCGCCCTCGCTCACACCCTCTGGCCAGGGAGTGTTCGGGTCATCGGTATCGCCAGCTCTGTCAGAGTCCCCGTCCCAGAACTCGACCCTGTTCGTCGCTGTCGGGACGTAGAACGAGAAGCACCATTCCCCGTCATACGAGTTGGCGCCCGGATCGTTCTGCTCTCCGGGGTTGGGGTCGCCCTTCCAGACACACGGGTCCGAGGGAGATTGCGGGTAGAGTCTCTGCGGACCGCCCTGGAAGCCGAACCATTGACCGGCCATGAGGCTTATCTGTCCAGTTGTCCTAATCTTGAAGTTGTTGACCTCGCCCATCGGGATGTAGTCCCTCCAGTCGACCTCGAGTCGGTAGAAGTAGTTCCCGCTGGGGGCCCTTGCCCCGGAATCCGTGCTGAAGTTCTTGTTGTACCAGTCATCGTCGATGCAGTCACCGCTCGTCCAACTCGTGACGAAGTGACTCGTGGTTCCGTTCTTCAGAGGGTCCTTGTAGAGCCTGTAGATGGTCACTGCATATCCGTCCGTGTCCCAGTGGGTCCCCTGGTCTCCATCGAAGATGCCTATCTGAAACGAGGTCTCGCCGGCCGGAACGCCGACGAAGGCTACCGCTTTCCTTCCTGCAAGAGTAGAAAGGCCTTCACCTGCAATCCCGAGGAACTTGCCGTCATCTGGGTCCGCTGAGGGCAAGGCGGAGTAGCTGATCAAGCTCGGCATTTCTGCCCCATCTTGTGCAACGAACGCGTTTGGAAATGACCCGGAACCTGCGGCTACGAAGAGAAGACATATTCCCAATGAGAGAATCTTTTCGTGATTAGCGGACATAAACAAGTACCTCCCCGATATCCAGTCGTCAAGTACTACTATGTGTTCCGAATGCTTAAGTTTTTTCCCAGACAACAAGCCTTTCGCTTCTCCACCCTCGGCTTTCCTCCGATCCGGGTGAGGCGACGGAAACCATATACCCGCTGTGGATGTTCTGAAACGGCGCTTCGGTGTCGAGCCCTGCAGTGCTGGAGGACCTAGCCATAGTCTCTGTGGCGAGCGTGGTGATCTTCCTCGTCGGGATCGTCATCTTCAGGAAGTTCGGGCGAGTGTAGTCCTCAGAGAGTCGCCACGAGAGAGGTTGTCACCGCCCCACCGTCATCGTCCGTCACGGTCAGAGTGATCGTATACATTCCCGCTGAAGAGTAGCCGTGTGTGACCGTGTCCGTTGCAGATATCGGATTCACCTCGGGCGAGGGATACGGATCAGGTCCGATTCCATCGTTGTAATACAATCTCTCACTCGTGCTTCCGTCTCCCCAGTCCCATGTGAAGGTGAGATCGTCGCTACCGGGGTCAAAGGCGATTGCCTCCACGACGACATGGTTTCCAGAGCATAACTGACCGGCATTGAGGCCCTCGGCCAAGTCCTTCGCAGCCTCCATTCCCTCAAGACGGGATTGGACGATCGTCTCCTCGATCCAGTCGATCGCCTCTTCCACACTGATCGTATTGTTGAGCTGCGGGGCAAAGAATCTGGAGTCCGGCTCAAGCTTTCCAGAGACGCCGTTCAACCACAAGGCGACGAGTTGCTGTGTGGCCTTCTGAGTCATGTTCGAGTGATCGAGAACCCAAAGGTATTCGCAGAGCTCTGCCTTCGATTCCACGTCACGGAAGACATCCGAGTTGGTGGCAATCCCCGTGACGAAATCCTCCTGCATCCCCACATGGTCGCCAACGGGATCGGATATTCCG
>JAJISH010000397.1 GCA_022848825.1 Thermoplasmatota archaeon | reverse complement strand
AACCAGAGGAATCAGAATCCCGACCCGAAGGGTGACTGAGGAAAGCTTATCTACTCTCCGAATATCCAATGCTCCAAGGGCCTGTGGTCTAGCGGTTATGACGTCACCCTTACAAGGTGAATATCGGCGGTTCGAATCCGCCCGGGCCCATTCACCCGACGCGACTCGAGCCTCCTCCTTCTCTTGTCATAGTTTCTGTGAGATTGTCAGATCCTTCAACCTGCCCAGGTCGACTCCATTCAACAGGTATACTCTGGAGTTCTCCAGGTCGGTGAGGTCGGACCTCAGAATCGTTCCCATCGGTCTTGACCTCGGACCATTGACAGGGAATCCACCGCAGAAATCGTTGAAGCTGGGAATCACGATCAGCTCCTTCGGATTCGCATCGTACCTCTTTCCCCCGCCTATGAACTCGGCTCTCAGCCAGCATCGCTTCGTCATCCTGAGTCCGAGCCTGTCCACGAACAGAACGGAGGGATGGACGTGACCCATGCATAAGACCTCGGAGTCCATGGCTTCCTGGCTCGGCCAGGCGTATCCGTGGGTGAAGCCGACATCATCCAGTTTGATGCCCCTCGGGTCGTGCGCCTTCACCTTCTCCGGCAGGATGCTGAGGATGTTGGCATCGTGGTTGCCGGGGACAAGATGAACTTCCGGGACTACTTCCAGAACTCTCTCGAAGAAGGGAGGGATCTCCGCTCTTTCCTGCGGGCTGACGCTCTTGATCTTGTGCTTGACGTCGCCCACTATGACGGCCCTCTCCGCCTTGTGGCGGTCGGCAATATCGATCAGCCTCTCCAGCATCCGATTCGTCTGGCTTGGGATCACGAACCCGGACTCTCTGAAGCCGAACTCGATGCCGATGTGAAGGTCTGCAACGACTATCGTCCTGTCGAAGAGCAGTGCAGCTTCATCGGGAACGGGTTGAAGCCTCAACAATGACCACCTACGTCTTCAGGAAGGTCTTGAGAACCTCGGGTATCTCCGACACAACGTCCTCGGGAGTGAGTCCGTAGCTCAGCTTCTCGAAGGCCAGATCCCCGGCGGAGCCGCTCAAGAACGCACCCATCCTCGCAGCGTTGAACGGCGCCACATTCCTGGCCAGAAGGGAACCGCATATCCCTGCGAGGACGTCTCCCGTCCCGCCGACGGTCATCGCCACGTTTCCGGTCTTGTTCAGCTTCAATCGCCCCTCTCCGGTGATTATGTCCACGGCCCCCTTGAAAAGCACCGTGAACCCGTTCTCCCTCGAGAAGGAATCGATGAATCGGGCTCTCTCATCCATGTCTCTGGGAGGCTCCTTCCCGCAGAGCCTCTCGAGCTCTGCTGAGTGCGGGGTGACAATGCACTTCTTCCCCTTGATCGTGCTCAGGTCCTCGGCCACAGCGGTGATGCCGTCCGCGTCAACGACGAACGGGATGTCGAGCTTCGAAACGAACTCCCTGACGGCCTTCAAAGTCTCATCTTCCAGTCCAAGTCCTGGTCCTATGACCGCAGCGTCAACATCTCGGACCATCTCCAAGAGGTCGTCGATATTCCCCGGGTTGAGGAAGTCCCCTTCCAGGGATCGCACTACGAGGGCAGGGGAGAACGACGCAACCACCTGCCAAGCCTTCTCAGGAACCGCGATTCGGACGAGGTCGCAACCCGCGCGGAGCGCGGCAAGTCCGACGAGCGCGGGAGCACCGGTGAACGGCCCGCCGCAGACGACAAGCAATACACCGTTCTGGCCCTTATGGGAATCGTCCGCGGGGTGCGGGTAGTAGACCAGTTCGCCGGGCCCAGTGAACCGGTCCGCATCCTCTGGGATGCCGATATCGACCTTCACTATCTTGCCCGAGTTCTTCTCGTTCATACCGATCTTGGTGTCATGGAACGTCACGGTCATCGTCGGCCTTACGGCAGTGTCCGAGCCCAGACCGCTTGGCACGTCCACCGAGAGAACCGGTTTGCCTGAGCTGTTGATGACATCGATGAAGGTTCTGAGCGGTTCCCTGATCTCCCCTCTCACGCCGATCCCGAGGAGCGCGTCCACGATGACATCCGCGGACTCGATCTCGGAAGCTGCCGGGTCGGCGCCCACAACCACATCGCCATTGTACTTGGACAGGTTCTTCTTGGACAGCTCGCTCCGGACTTCTTCGGGTGGCTTTGCCAGTACGACAGTCGTAGTGCATTTGCGGTCGATCATCCTGGCAGCGACAAACGCATCCCCGCCATTGTTTCCCGTACCGCAGATGAAAACGACCTTCTTTCCTTCAATCTGGAAATCCTCTTGAAGCGTGTCCGCAATCCCCTTGCCCGCGTTCTCCATCAGCCGGGATGTCGGAACCCCAAGATGTTCCGCATTTATGTCAAGAACCTTGACCTCCTCGAAAGGAATCATCCATCCTAATATCCCATTGGCATTACATAACTTTCGGGAGAACCTGCTTTATACGGTGCGATGATTCCCTTCTGAGCACCTATGAAGGGGAAGTTCCTCTCCCGTCTAACCTCCGGGCTCACAGCGAACATAGTCATCCTGGCCTTCGTGAGCTTTCTAACGGATACGAGCAGCGAGATGATGCTCCCGCTCATCCCCACTTTCGTCATCGTCGTTCTTGCTGGTAGCCCGCTTATTCTCGGGCTGATCGAGGGGATAGCGGAGAGCACTGCGTCTTTGCTCAAGGTGGCCTCTGGCTTCTGGTCCGACAGGATGAGGAGAAGGAAGGACCTGGTCGCCGCGGGATATGGGGTGTCCTCCTTCTCCAAGCTGCTCTTCTTCTTCTCTGTATCTTGGATCGACTTCACGGCCTGGAGGTTTCTCGAAAGGGTCGGGAAGGGGATCAGAACTCCTCCGAGAGATGCCATAATCGCCGAGTCCACGACACCGGAGACCACGGGCAAAGCCTTCGGCCTTCACCGAGCGATGGACACCGCTGGTGCCGTCCTCGGACCGGCGATGGTCTTGCTTCTCCTGCCGCTCCTGGGCGGTGAAACTGGCGGGAACATACGCACGATCTTCCTCATAGCGACGGTTCCCGCCGTGATCGCGTTCCTGCTCGTCTTCCGCTTGAGGGAGAAGCCGGTCGCTAGGGCCCCACCAGAGTCCTTCAAGGCAAGCCTCTCCTTGATCCCCCGAAATCTCAAGCTCTTCGTTCTTGCCGCCACGGCGTTCGAGATAGGCAACTTCTCTGTTCTCTTCCTCCTCTATCGAAGCACGGAACTCGTTGGCAGGGTGGATTCGGTGATTGCGCTCTACCTCCTGTTCAACGTGTCCTACGCGTTGCTCGCCTTCCCTGCGGGCGCTCTCTCTGACAGAATCGGGAAGAAACCGATGATCGCCTTTGGCTACGGGGTCTTCATAGTAACCTTCGCCGGGTTCGTGTTCGCCAGGGACATCTCTCACCTGGCCGTGCTCTTCCTGACCTTCGGACTGTGCATGGCCGCGCTCGACGGGGTGCAGAGAGCGTACGTGGCGGACATGTCACCGAAGAACCTGAGGGCAACATCGATGGGCACGTATCATACCTTCACGGGCATCGCCAAGCTGCCCGCCAGCCTTGTCGCAGGTTTCCTGTGGATCTTCAGCCCAGCGTACCCCTTTCTCTACGGAATCGTGATGGCCGCAGGAGGCCTGGCTCTTCTCTCACGGGTCGAGTGAGATCACCTGCTGAGGGGCCTTCCGGCGCGCTCTTCGACGCTCTGGACCTTCTTGAGCATCGCTTCCTTGGTGGCTTTCCGGTCGTCGATCTTGATGTACGTAGAGACCCGCTCCGTGTCCTCGAGGACCGCCATGTGGCACCTCCGGATGACCGCCATCACCACGTCGTAGTCGCCCTCGATCACCGTGCCCATCGGGTTGAGCTGGTACCGCAGGCCGCTTCCGTCGATTATCCTCAGGCATCTGCCGACCCACTTGCTCAGGCTCACGCCCTCTCCTACCGGGAATATGCTCACTTCCGCCAACATGCGCTTCACCTACGGGAATACTCCCGCAGTCCTGAGTCTGAGAGCGCAGAATTGGCAATAATCCTTTTGCTTTGCGTCCGTGTCCGCCAAGGACTTCGAGAACGTCATGACGCAACTCCTATCTTGGCAGTGACGCAACCCGAACGTGTGTCCGAGCTCGTGCAAGGCCTCCTTCGCCGCTCTTTGCTTGAATGTCTCGGCATCACCCTTCAATCTGTTCAATGATATGATGGCAGACCTCCCCTTGACATCGGCCAACCCGAAGACGAACCTATTCGAACCCTCGTAGATGTCAACGTCCACGACCCCGAGAACCTTGTCGTGCGGAAACGACGCTGTCAGCTCCTTAAGGTCGGAGGCGAGATATTGACCCCTGCGCGGTCTGTGCGCAGACTCAGGCACATCCACTCTCGGCAGGATCTCAACGTCGCCGAAGACGGACAGCTCGGAAGCCAGATGCGTGAGGATGAAATCGTCCATGTCGCCGATCGGGAGAATAGCCGTCCTCAATCTACCCCTTCACAACGCCCATCGGGGACATGCGTGCAACTACGCTGGATATCCCTGCACCGCTGGCGACCTTGACGACGTCCAGTATGTCCTTGTAGACATCGGGAGCCTCCTCAACGATGCCCTTCATGCTCGCCGCGTGAACGTATATGCCCTTCCTCTGCAGTTGGCTCCTGACCTCATCGGCTCTGAACATCCTCGTCGCCTGGCGTCTAGACATCACACGGCCCGCACCGTGACAGGTGGAGCCGAATGTCTGCGCCATCGCCTCGTCCGTGCCCAGGAGCAGGAACGAGTGCGTTCCCATGTCCCCAGGGATGAGGACGGGTTGTCCGAATTCCCTGTAGTCCGAAGTGACTTCCGGTCTGCCCGGACCGAACGCCCTTGTCGCCCCCTTCCTGTGGACGCAGACCTTCATTCTCCTTCCGTCCACGTCGTGCTCTTCGAACTTGGCTATGTTATGGGCCACGTCGTAGATGACCCTCAGTCCCATGTCCTCCGCCTTCTGGCCAAACACCTGCTCGAAGGATTCCCTTATCCAATGGAGGATCATCTGCCTGTTCGTCCAGGCGAAGTTAGCGCCGCACGCCATCGCGGAGAAGTAGTCCCGTCCCTCTGGAGAGTCTATCGGCGCGCAGGCAAGCTGTCTGTCCGGGAGATCGATCCCATACTTCCTGTAAGCCACCTCCATCTTGCGGATGTAGTCGCTGGCTATCTGGTGACCGCAGCCCCTGGAGCCCGTGTGTATCATCACTATTATCTGGTCCAGCTCGTTGACGCCCATCCTCTTCGCGGCTTCCTCATTCCTGATCTGGTCGACCTTCTGGATTTCCAGGAAGTGGTTGCCAGCGCCCAGGCTTCCGAGCTGAGACTTCCCTCTGTCAATCGCCTTCTGGCTCACCTTCCCGGAGTCCGCGCCTTCCATGCCCCCGCCCTCCTCGAGATGTTCCAGATCTTCCTGCCAACCGTAGCCGCTCTCCACGGCCCACTTGGCTCCTTCCTCAAGGACCTGGGTGAGCGTCCTGCTGTCGACTCTCACCTTCCCCTTCGACCCAAGGCCCGACGGGACGTTCGTGAACATAGTGTCGATGAGCTCCTTGAGCTTGGGCGACACGTCCTTCACGGTGAGGTTGGTCGTGAGCATTCTCACGCCGCAGTTGATGTCATAGCCCACTCCGCCTGGGGAGATGACACCTTCGTCAGGGTCCATGCCAGCAACGCCTCCGATAGGGAATCCGTATCCCCAGTGAATGTCCGGCATCGCCATGGACTTCTTCAGTATCCCCGGGAGCGTCGCGACGTTCGCGACCTGCTCCAGAGCGTTGTCCCTGATGACGTTCTTCATCATCTTCTCGTCCACGTAGATCAGCCCGCTTGTTCTCATTCCATGCTTGTAGCTGCTCGGAATCTCGTATCGGAACTCATCGATTTGCTTCAGCGGACCATTCCATCGCGGCATCTTCACACCTCCCTGAAAGAGAGGACAGAGGATATTAAAGGATTGCTCTCTTCTAGTACTCGCCGAGGGTCCCCTGGATTCTTGCTTTCTTCTCCGAATGCCTGTAGTAGAGATATCCGAGAAGGGGCGAGAGGATGCCGAAGAGCACGACCACCACCATCTCGGCCTCGAAGGGGAGCAGTTCAGGGTACCCCTCTGGCAACCCTATGAGCACCGATCTGAACGCATCCACGCCGTAGCTCACCGGTATCCACCTGCTCACGTAGTCGACGACGACGGATGGCAGCGCACGGAAGGGGAAGAACGCGGCGCAGAATATCATGAAGAAGAACTGAAGGAAGTTCACGAGAAGAGCGGCGCTCTCCTTGATCCTTATCGTGAGACCAGCGACGAAGAACGCCATCCCGAGTATCCCCGAGACGGTGAGGAAGAGGATCAGGAAGGCGAGAGCGACGTTGTTCAACGGAAGACCGCCTGCGATGTTGGAAACGACAACGAGGGCTATCGAGGCGATCACGGTGATCCACATGAAGATCGCGAAGACCCTGGATATGAGGTTGCTGAACTTGTTCGCCGGTGACAGATAGAGAGACTCCAACGTCCCGCGGAACTGTTCCTCCCTGATGGAGAAGCCCACCTCCCAGAGTATGAAACTGAGGAAGATGAAGATGACGAACCCGTACATCATGACGCCAGCCAGTCTCGCTCCTTGGGGCGTCAGGACCATGTCTATTTGGGTTACGTACACGATCGTTCCGTTATCGGCGTTCTGAAACCTTATGCTGAGCGAATCCACACTTTCCAGTGTCGAGTTCTCCCCGCCGAAGTCAGTGATGTTGAAGACGAGGGTGTCCTGGCCTCCGCCAAAGCCCACGATGTCGGACTCCCACCATGTCCCGTTCTCGCCAGAATCCCCTTTCAGCTGGATCGAGACGTCCGCGGTCGTTCCACTGGACGAATATAGCCCTATCTGTATCTGCTTGAAGGCCGACCAATCGGACACGCCCTCCGGGTTCTTCTCCACACCGTATGAATGAGCTGGGTCCGTAAGGTTCAGGAATGTGACCATCGACGGCTCATCCCCGTACGGGCCCGTCAGTACTCGATAGAACTCCCCTTCGCCGACGTGGGAGAGCGGGTCCTCTGCCCAGCCCGACAGGGACGCGTCCTCGAAGGAGTCAAGCGCCTGCGTCGGAGACGAAAAGGCAAAGACCGCGAACATGAACATGAGCACCATGAGGAATATCTGAAGGAAGATCGCACCGAAGGACAAGGGGTACCTGGAGAACTCCACGATGGTCTTCTTCGACATGGAAATGAACGTCGCAATGCTCTGCTTGAAGGAGAAATCCGAAAGGCCGAATCCCCTGCTGACGGTTTTTCCCTTCAGAATTGTCCAACCCCCTCGTTCTTCTTAATCCTGCGCTCAGTCCTCAAGAAGACTGTGTACCCTACGAGCGGGAGGACCGCTGCGAAGGCCAAGAGGACCGCCAGATCGAGGTACCACGTCCCGAAGAAGTAGGCGACGTCCAGCAACGAGGCCCTGACCCCGTTCGTCATCCAGGTTGGCGGGAAGCTCAACGCCACGTACCTGAGGAAGGGCGGGAACACCGTGATCGGGAAGAATATCCCCATGAAGAACGCCACGACCCACTGCATGACCTGGATCAGAGAATCGGCCTCTTTCACCTTGAGGATCAGGGCTCCAAACGCGAAGCTGATGCCCCACAACGGGATTATGCCGATGACGACAAAGGCCAATGCCAATGCCATCTCGCCCTGGAAGAGATCGACCTGGAAGATGAAAGAGCCCACTACCATGGCGAACGCGAATGCCATGAGCGATCTGATGAGCGCGTACAACGTGACTCCCGACAGGACCTCGACCCTCTTGGCAGGGGAAGCATAGACGGACTCGAGCGTCCCTGTCTCCATCTCTCTCCTTATCCAGTAGCCAACGAGCCAAAGCATGAGCGTGACGACGATGAACGTGCTCGCGCCGATGAGCATGTAGAGCTTGTAGTTCTCCGTCCCCGTGGCGTCCTCGAAATTCTGAGCTGCGGCCTGTCCCGCAATCGCCACACCGAGGAGGATGGGAAGGGCCGCCAGGATTACCGGGAGTATCATGTCGAACACAATGGCGCCCTTGTATCGAAGGACGATCTTGAACCGCGCGATCAGAACGGTCTTCGTGACACCGAGTGAGGACCTCCATGAGATCTCCGAGAGGCCCAGGTTCTTGTGCACAGTCTTTGCCGTCACTTCCCCGCATCCTTGGGCGTCACAATCTCCCTCGTGTCTATGCTCAGAGACCTCCCGGTCTTGGCAATGAAAACGTCCTCGAGCGTCACTTCCTGCGGGCTTATGTACTCAATGATCGCGTCCTCCTCCACGAGCACGTCGATTATCTTCGGGAGCACCCTTCGGCTGTTGTCGCAAATTATCCCCAGCATTGTCTTCCCGTTCGTCTCATCCTTGACCACTGCCGTCCTTATCCCCGGTATCTCGACTATCCTGTTCCGGGCGGACTCAGGTATCACACCTTCCACGTCGACGACGCTCTCCTGCGGGATCGAGGACTTGAGCTCGCTGGGAGGACCGAGGGCGATGATCTCACCTCGGTCTATGATGGCCACCCGGTCACAGAGCTCGTCGGCCTCCGCCATCAAGTGTGTGGTGTAGATTATCGTGTGGCCCTCCTTGTTCAGACTCCTGACTATGCTCCTCAGGTTGCGTGCCGCGTGAACGTCCATCGTCACAGTGGGCTCGTCAAGGAAGAGGATGGGAGCATCGTTGATCAGAGACTTGGCAAATGCCAGGATCATCTTTTGCCCGCTCGAATACGTCTCCACCGTCCTGTCCACGAAGTCCGAGAGCTCCAGAAGATCGACAAGGTAGTCGATCCTCTCCCTTCTGACGTTCTTGGGGATATAGTAGAGCGCTCCGAAGTAGTCCAGGTTCTCCCTGCCCGTAAGCTTCCAATAGAGTCCCCGCTCGCCCATCAGCATGCAACCGATGGAAGCTCGCACCTTGTTCTCCTCCTTCTGAAGGTTGAAACCATTTATCCAGGCGGTTCCTGATGTCGGGAGCAGCAGTGTCGTGAGACACTTGATCAGGGTGGTCTTCCCAGCACCGTTGGGCCCCAGCAAGCCGAATACCTCTCCGTCGAAGATCTCAAGGCTCACATCCTTGAGCGCCTCGACCTTCTTCTTCCGCTTCCGTCCTTTTCCTCGCTCCTTGGAAGTGAAGGTCTTCGAGATGTTCTCTATCGCAATGATAGGTTCGCTCATAGTCATTCGATTAGGATGTGCACGGTATTTAAGGAATCTGACCACAAGTGACGGATGACTTGAGACCAGACATGAGCAATCCAACCCCAGCCAAGCATAGAATCCGCCGGTCGAGAACGATATCACAAACTTCTTATTCTACTCGGGCAATCATAAGGCAGATGACGGGGCCAGGGGATGCCAGCAAACTCCAGGGGCGTCTTGACAAGGTAGAGCGGCGTCTGAAATCCATTCAGAAGCAACTGGCGGAAGAGAAGAAGAAGACGAGAGCCCTGGAGAGGAAGCTGGAGACCCGAATCAAGCGCGAAGGGATCATGATGGACGCCCTCAGGATCACGACCAGGACGAAGAAGGGCGAGGGCGGGCTCATGGGGGACCTCAACGGTGCTGTCATGAGGCTCGAGGAGTACCTTCTGAGGACGAGCGAGAGGATAGACAACATCCTCAACGCCCTGAAGAGTCATCGGGACTTCCTGGTGAAGATGAGTCGGAAACTGAATAGGATCGGAACCAGGGAGAGGATGGTGCTCGAGCTCGACATCATGAGGAACACCCTTTGGATACTCGGAATGAACGGCGTCAAGATAGACATCGCCCTTGTCAAGGAGATCGAGACGCTCAGAAAGGACGCCGGGGAGGACACCACGAAGGTCATCGACCTCAAGGAGAGGAAGGGTTCCGTCGACAAGAAGTTTGACGATGAGCTGAGGAGGGTGGACCTCGAGAAGATCTCTCACAGGACAGCGGACATCCCCGGTTATCTGTGAGCCTTTTTCATCACGGCGATCGCCTCCCTTATGAGGCGCGCAGTGAGCAATGCCGTTGTGCCACAATCATGGGGAGGAGAGACCTCGACGAAATCCACACCCACGAGTCTGCTCCCGAGCAGGTCGATGAGCTCCCTCACCTGGTCAGCGGTCAATCCGAACGGTTCCGGGTTTCCCACGCCCGGAGCATACGCTGGGTCAACCACATCCATATCGATCGACAGGTAGATGTCGCTTCTCTCTACGAAGCTCAGAGCCTTTCTCGCGGTGCTCGCCATGAGCTTCTTCTCGAAGATCTCACTGGCAGGTATGTAGGACAGTCCAAGATCCTTCGCATCCGTCGATTCCTCCCTCGAAAAGGACCGAACACCGACCGGGATGACATGGTCGATTCCGACCACCTCTGACACGCGCCTGGTCGTGCACGCATGGCCGAGTCCCTCGCCCTCGTACGAGTCCCTGAAATCGAGGTGAGCGTCCAGGATCACGACACCGATGTCATCAAAGCTCTCGACAACCGCGGGGGTAAAGGAATGGTCACCGCCGATCGCTACGGGGATCTTGCCGGAGTCCGCCACTTCGCTCGAGAAGTCCCGCACGCGACCAAGGACCTCCTTCACACCGCCAGAGCACTCGACATCTCCCGCGTCGTGGACTGGAACGTCATCAAGATCGATGTCCTGCTCAAAGATGTAGGTCTCGAAGTTGTAGGAGGCCTCCCTTATCTTCTCAGGCGCGAGACTGGACCCCTTCCTGAACGTGGACGTCCCATCGAAGGGGACGCCGAATATCACGAACTCCGCCCCCTGCAGGTCCGCGCGCGCGTCCGCAAAGGCGAGGGGAGCGGGCCTCATCGGAGGGATCACGTCCTGGTTATCTTCTTCCTCCCCATTGCCACGAGATACTGGATCTCGCCGCCTGGGCTGAGCTTACCGCCCAGTTCTGCCGATATCGCGACGTTGAACGTCTCGTACGTCTCAAGGTCCATGAGCTGAACCTCAGAACCCATAACCGTGAGAATCTGAGCCCTCCTCTTGTCGACAATCGGAACCTTGACCTTGTGCGTGACAGGGTGCACGATGCTCCTCTTCTGTTTGTCGAAGATCCCCACGGCCTCTACCCTGGCTTTCGCTTCTCCGTGCTTCCCTGGCTTCGAGATGTTGACGCTGAGAATCTTGCAGGGTTCCTCGTCTATGAGGACGTATCTGTTCGGTTTGAGAGACCTCATTTCAGCCTGATTCCATGACATGGGAATTCCTCGGCAACGTAATGTGAGAGCGGCTTATAACGTTTTCAGCGGAGTCGGGGCCAAGAATCTGGCAGCGGGTGATCACTTGTTCCTCTTTCGGCGTCTCTTCGGTTTCTTCTTGACCGCAAGGAAGGAGGCAATTACCACGACGGCCACAATGGCGACTGCAGCCCCGATTGCCGGGATGGTCATATCAAAGCCGCCGTCGTCGCCGCCCTTCTCCTTGACCGTAAGCAGAATCTGGTACGGTTCGGAGGCGAGTCCCGCGGCCGTAGCCTGGACCCTGAATAGGAAGTCCACTTCGGCGTTCGCGGTGTCCGAGACCTTTTTCGGGGCCGTGATGATGAAGTCAGCCTTGCCGCCTGAAGTCACCCCAATCTCAGGAGACACGGTCGGCCCTCCAACTTCGGGTGTGACCGTGACCTCAGCGCCGTTAACCGTGATGCCATCCTGATCCGTCACCTCTACTTCGAGCGGGACGGAGTCCTTCGTGAGGACGATATCTGAAACCGTCCACTTCGTGAGGACTGCAAGGAAGGGGCGGCCTCGAGGATAGATGAGGACGTCAGCTAGGACCTGTCCGGTCTCTTCGCCCTCGAACTCCGCACTTGCCGTGATTGTCAGTCGTTCAGTGTCGTTTACCGTCTCATTCCAGACAGGTGCCACGTAGGTCGCGATGAAGTTGCCATTCACGTCTGACAAGCCAGACACCGATCCGCCCTGCTGGGTTCCGTAGGCGAGTTGGCCTATCGGGACGGCGAGGCTTATCGTGACATTGGCGCCCTGTTTCGGCGTGTTGTCCGCTATGTTTCTGACCCTGACCGTGACGGCCTGTGTACTTGTCTCGTTGATACCGCTAGCCTTCATGGACGATCTGAGCTCTAGCAGTACCTTCATCGTCTTCTTCACAGGCGGATGAATCCCGATCCAGGACTGCGGGGAACCACCGAATATCGATCCGGCTGGTCCAACAGTCCAGTTGACGAATCTGTCCGCCCTGTACGGTTCGATGTTGGTTCTGAAGTAGAGCACGTCGTAGGGCAGCGCATCCGTCAGCAGCCCGCTGCATTGCTTGATGATCTTCGTCTGCTTCTCCAGGTCGAGCTCCGCACGAGCCGCCGTGATCAAGCTGTCGAATGTCTCGTTCTGGAACCCGGGATAGTTCTGTCCAGCTCTGGCGTTTCCTGAGTAGAAGAAGGCGTAGTAGTAGTCGGGTGGATCGGAACCTATCCTCCATCCGAGGACCCACATCTGCATGTCACGGTTGTTCAGCCTCTCCACGATTTCCCCGAATGCCACCAGCTTCGCGTCTGCGTTCAACCCTATCTTCCGCATGTCGCCCGCTATCATGTTGCAGGCCTGGGCACGGATCGGATCGTAGTCCGCCTGGGGACACAGTAGCTCGATCTCCTGGTTCCCTATCGTCGGAAGAATCCTCCATCCACCTGCCCAGCCGAGGCCGTCTCCTCCCTGGAACGATTCTGTGTAGTGGTCGTCCAGTATCTCCTTCGCCGTTTCCAGATCGTAATCGTATTTGGTAACGGACGCGTTGTACCATTTCGTGAAGCCAGGGCTCACGGGCTGATCTCCGCGAACACCGAAGTTCTGTAGCAACGTCGTCACGATTCTCTTCTTGTCAATGACATGAGCGATGGCCTTCCTGAGCCAAAGCCCAACATCGCCCTGGGTCGGATCGTTGTCGGGATAGCCGAACGGAGATATCCGCATATTGTAGCTGAGATAAAAGAATCCCTTCTCAGCCGTTGCCGTTATCTCCACATTCGGGTCCCGGATGAGTTCGCCCACGAACTCAGGAGGAACGGACCATGACACGACGTCTATCTCTCCCGCCTGGAGCGCGAACACGGCTGCCTGCGCGGTCTTGTATATCTTGAACAGCATCCCGTCGATGTACGGCTGGTGCATGTACGAGTAGAAGTTCCCCGTACAAACGGGTGGAGTTCCCACCTTCTCGCAAGCGACAACGTCCGCTTTGTAGTCCCAGTTCTTGTCTATCTTCACCGTGACACCGGGGGTCCATATTCCGAACGAGAACGGTCCCGTTCCAATGACCTCGTTGTCCTCCATAAGCCAGGATTCGGCGTCGCTGAACTTGAAAGCGAAAGTCTCCGTTGCGGGTACGCCGTTGTGCGTTGAATCATCATAGGCGCGCTTGAAGTCCAGGTGTATGTTCTCCCTCCAGTTGCTGCACACGCCATCAGTCGCGTCAAGACACAGTCTTCCCGTACCCTCCCATATGTGGCGCGGGAGGATGCTGCCCCCGTTCAGGGTCCAGTCCGTGAATCTGGCATACGTGGCTTGCTGTTTAAAGTGAAGTGCGAACCTCAGCGATTCATTCGCACCCTTTGGTATAGCGTCGACCCATTCTGCCTCAACAGGCCAGACATGCAGCCACCTGCTCGTCGAGTAGTTGGTGCCCGGCAGGTTGTTCTTGTCCTTCAGCACATCAAGGGATGTCGTAATTGGATCCAGAGCGTTCAGATGATATGCGAAGAGAACGTCATGCATCGTTGCCTGCACGCCATCATGGAAGTGGACACCATTCAGGTCGTAGAAGGCAGTGACCTCGGACTGGTTCGTCAGCTTTGTGTACACTCCATACTCGCTCTCCTCGAACACGCCATCCTCGTTCGCATCGATCCCCAAGAGATTATAGGGAACCGGGTTCTCCGTTGTCGGGTCCACCTGGCCAACACTCTCATAGATCGGGCCCAGCACGTTCGTGCTCCAGACATCACCGATGGCGAGGATGTTCCTCGACTTCAACTCGTCCTGAGCACCGATTCTCAGAATGAGGTCTTGCCTTGTCTCTCCTGCCAGAGCTACTTGAGCCACGGCCCCGAAAAAAGCCAAGAACATAAAGGCCATCAGAATCGCAAGGGCAATCGCGCTTCTTCTCGTATCAGATCCTTTCTCTACACCAGTCATGGGTCTCCCCATGCATTCTAAAGTCCTATGGGGTTTATAATGTATTTGGTATATTCTTTTGTAATAGCGTGCTGAAGTCTGCAATGCTGTACTGGATGGGCCTCAGCCAGACAGATCGCGATATGCGACTCTCCGCGCAATGTCGATGCCCTGTTTCCGAGTCAGTATTCGTTGTGTTCGGGGCGCATGAGCGGAAGAGCTACCTCCTCTTGCCGCGACGTTTCCTTGGCACAGGGGCTTCCTTGCGGGTCTCTTTGATCCTCCTCAGCGTTTCCTCTAGGTCCTTCCTCAGCTCCCCCGCTATGAACCGCTTGGAGTAGTGATCGGCTCTGGCCGCGATACATATCTTCCCCGCATAAGCCCTGGCAATCGCCCCTCTCTGCCAGTACGGGGATCTGTGCACATCGGGGTGCTGGAACAGCACGCCATGCTTCGGGGGTTTGGTCTTGCTCTTGCTCTTCAGGTGTCTGAATAGCGCCCTTTCCGCGCCAAGGAGTTGGACCGTGCCACTGGGCAATCTCGCGAGCCGATCGAGACCGCCCGCCAGATCTATGAGCCTTGCACCGATGATCGGCCCCGCGATTTCGCTCACATTGGGAGCGAACGACCTCATGCCGCTCTCGATGTACGCTTGGAGCGTTGCCTTCCTCGATATCGCTTCCTCTATCATGCTTGCGAGTTCCATGATCGTCTGCTCATCTTCTGGCGTGAGTTCGAACCCAATGGACTCCACATCCTTCATATCTGCCATCTTGTCCTTGCTCCCGAACTCGGATATCAGGCGCACATAGCTGTCTCCGTCGACGAGTTTCTCCAGCTCAGGGAAATGGAGGCCGTACCACTCCTTCAGTCTGCCGTACAGGATGTTGGCGGTCTTCTCCATGTCGTCCAGCGCGTTCACGGCCTGCGAGACATGATCGTCCCTGCCCACGGCCCGGGTCATGCTCTCCTTCGCCACGAGAATCATGGCATCATGGAGCAGGTCACGGCCGAAGTCGTAGTCCTCGGGGCGTATGAAAGGAGGTTCAACGCTAATGTTGGTCCCTCCAATCTTCTCCAGCCTCTTCTCCACGACGAAGAACTCGTCAAGGTCCTTGACAAGCTCCCTTTCCTCTCCAATGATCCTGGAATCGTTCGCCCTTCGCATCCTCGCTGCGATGTCCCGGGCGTTCTTCGGGAACAGTTTGTACTCCGAGACCCGGTCTCCGTCAAGCAGGAAGGATCCGAACCAGGTCGTGACAAGGATCATCTTACCACCGCCGAAAAGGACCTCATCTGAACTCAACCTCGAAGTGGTCTCCCTTGTGCATTATCATGATGATCTCCCGCTCCTTGAGGTACTCGACCGCCTTCTCGACCTGCTCTGGGTCGATGTTCGTGGCCTCAGATATCTTTCGGGAGAGATACGCCATGTGATCCTCTATGGGGAGGAGGAGGTCACCGGTCATCTTGAGTCGCGTGTCGATGAATTGACCTACCCGCAGCTCCGTCGTGGAGTAGTAGGTCTCCCTCCCCGTATGTAGGAACTCTCCCCTGTATGACTCGCACTTCGGGCATCTGTATCTCGGTATGTCCGTCTCGTCTGTGACTAGCATCAGGTCGCCCTCGCCGCAACGTTCGCATCGCAGGTCGACGAGCGGCCCCTCAACGCCTTCCACAGAAAGTGCTGGGGTGGGATCGAGAAGTCCGGCGACGGCCGTCCCGCAACGCGGACAGACCGATGCGTCCTCCAAGTCAAAGTCGCACACGGGACATCTCGTCATTGTACCCACATCGGCAATGTCGTTATAGAGGTTTTCGAGCTTTGGCTACCCCTGCAAGTTCCTCAGTTCATACGGTTTGTGGATCCCCTTCTCTGTGATTATGCCCGTGATCAGATCTTTGGATGTGACGTCGAACGCCGGGTTCCTTGCCTTTGATCCTTTCGGGGCTATGCTCCTCCCGCCGATGTGCAGGACCTCACTCTCGCTCCTCTCCTCAATGGGGATGCTCTGACCCTCCGGGAGTGAGAAGTCTATCGTGCTCGTGGGTGCTGCGACGTAGAACGGTACGCTGTTGTCCTTGGCGATAAGGGCCTTCTCGTACGTCCCTATCTTGTTCGCGACATCTCCGTTCGCCGCTATTCTGTCCGCCCCAACGAGGGCGACGTCCACCTCTCCCGACTGCATCAGGCGCCCCGCCGCGTTGTCCACGATGATCGCATAGTCTATGCCCTCGTTGGACAGCTCCCAGGCGGTCAGCTTCGCTCCCTGCAATCTTGGGCGGGTCTCGTCGACAAAGACGAAGATCTTCTTGCCGTTCCTGTGCGCCTCTCTCATGGGCGCGAGGGCGGTTCCGTGGTCGATTGTCGCCAACGCTCCAGCGTTGCAGTGTGTGAGGATGGAATCCCCGTTCCTTATCACTTCGTCGCCGTTCTCACCGATCCTCTTGCACATGTCCGAAATCCGAGCGGCATAGTCGTCGGCCGCCTTGACTGGAGGAGTCCCCTTCTCAATCTCCTCGAGCACGTGGTCAATGGCATAGAACAGGTCGTAGGCCGTGGGTCGGGTGGCCCTCAATCTCTCGGCGGCTTCATCCAGCGGTTCTCTCTTCAAGGCCGCAAGAGCGATCCCGTAGGCCGCCGTGGCTCCGATGGCCGGAGCGCCCCGCACAACCATGGTCTCTATCGCCCTGGCAATGTCCTCTACCGTCTGCGCCTTGAAGAACTGGACCTCGAACGGTAGAAGGTTCTGCTCGATCAGCCATACGACACCGTTTGACATCCATACCGTTTTGATGTCGCGGACCCTTCCGTCGACAACGACCCGCAAGAAGCTCACCTCTTCCTCAACGAACTCAGGAGGTCTGAGAGTCGGGGCGGTTCGAGTTCCTTCTTCATATCGCTCTCCAGGGAGTCGTAGTACGATATCTGACCATCCACTCTCGCGAGCTCCCTAAGAACATCACTCTCTTCCCGTGCCAGTTCTCTGAGATTCCCCTCGAGGTCCTTCCGCCTGAACCTCCATCGCTCGTATTCCTCCTGCAGCACGTCGAGCTCCTTCATGGTTCACCTCATCGACTCGATTCTCACGGTGGATATCTCCCGCGGAACCGCCGCTTCCTTGAGCGAAGCCATCCTCTTGTCGAAACGGGCCATTCGCTTGCTGACCCGCTCAAGTTCCCGCAGGACACCTTGCTTCCTTCTCTTGACACTGTCCAGCTTGTTCTGCAGGAAGTCCCTTCGTCTCTTCCACTTCTTCTGCTCTTCCAGAGTTATCAGAACGCTCTTGACGGGCATATTCTCTCCCGGTCCAATCATGTTTCGAGGTATAAAAGCATACCGCCATCCGCTCCGGTCGTCAGTCGGCGCTGAGCAGCCCGTCAATGTCGTCCTACCCGCGGAGAACATCCTCCGTCACGCATACCTCCGCGAACGCATATGCCAGGCTTTGAAGCGTCGCCACGTGCATCTCCTCATTCACGCTTGCGGTGGCGTCCGCCACGAACCTCACCCACATGTCTCTGAAGAAGGCGTCCCTGGCGGTCGACTCGCAGCATATGTTGGTCATCACGCCGCTGATGACGACCTCCTCAACTTGACGTTCCACCAGGACGTCATCCAGATCCGTGCCATAGAACGCACTGTATCGATGCTTGAGAATCACCGAATCCTCGGGCCCGGGAGCGATCGAGTCGTGTATCTCCGCTTCCTCCGTCCCCTCCAGACAGTGCTCGTCCCACCACTCTCCCAGTATGCCCAGATCGGAACCGTCCGGGCTGTGAACGTGGCGCGTGTAGATCACCGGTCTCCCTTTCTCGTGGTAGTGGTCTATGAGCCTCTTCACATTTGGGAGAATCGCGGTTCCGGAGTCCAAGAGCGATGCGACCCTCGAGCCCAGGAAGAACTTCTGCATGTCTATGACGAGGAGCGCGGAGCGCTCCACTCCTACAGGAGACCTGTGGACATTGAACTTCTCGATCCTCGTCAACCATTCGTCTGACTTCTCTCTCAGATTCCGGGGATTGACCCTTGCGGTCCTGCCTCGAGCCGCCAATATCTCACGTCCTCCGTTCACGCATCCGCTGGTCACCTATCCTCGGCCGGCTAAGAGGCTGTGCGGTCAATGCGAAGGGCAACACTGGATGGATAGACTTGTCCCAGATGTCCGGAGCGGCTACTTCGGCTTCTTCGTAATCACCGTGTTTACGAGCATCGCGTTCGGCAGAGTGATTTGATCGCCCGAAGCCATCTTCAGCACGGTGGCGTACCTGCCCACCAGGAGCACGGTCCCGCTGTACTCTCCCGCCGTTATCTCGTCGCCAATGCTGAGCGTCTTCGAGACGGAAGAGTAGGCGCTGACGTTCGCCGCAACATCCCTGCCGCCGATTCCGAAGGAGATCGCCAGACCCAGGCCAAGGGCCCCGATGAGAATGATGAAGGTCCATATCAGAAGGGTCGTGTCGATTCCGACCAGCCCGAGCGCCATCACGATAGCTATGAAGATCACCAGCCACCTGACCAGAGTCGCGGTCGTCTCTGCCGTTAGTGGGACATCAGCCTCCTTCATGGGCATCTCGACCTTCTGTGACAGCCAAGTTCCCAGCCAGAGGCCGCCCAGGGCAATGAGGACGGCTCCAAAGACCTTCGGCAGATACTCGATTATCAGCGTAACGAACGCAGCGATATTCGGCATATCAAGGTACTCTAAGGTCATGGCAACGAAGAAAAGGAACACGAACCAGAAGATCAGCAGACCCAATATGTCCGGTAGTCCTCGGAATCCTATGCTCCTGACGGTCTCCACAAGTCCTGTGTCTCTGAAGAAGTCGTCGAATCTCAG
>JAJISH010000396.1 GCA_022848825.1 Thermoplasmatota archaeon | reverse complement strand
CGGTAGCGATCAGCGCCGCGGTGTCTTCTGCGCCGGCCTTTCCGGCGATGACCACCTCGAGCGACGGACCCGCGCCGCGCTGCAAGGCCGACACGAGCTGGCTGTGGGCTGAGGGCAGCTGGTTCGCCTCCTTCGAGAATGCGGCGAAGATGTGGTCGGCGCCCTGCCTGTCGGCAGCGAGGAGCGTCGCCAGTGCGTGCTTCTTCCTTCCTGGCGTGATGTCCACGGAGACCTCTCCCTTCTTCTTGCCTTCACTTACAAGCCCAGCGACCTTCTCGCCGATCGAGATGAAGTCCTCATGATGGAATTCGTGCAGCTTCACGGACGGTTCAACACCGTATCCGCGGAGGAGGGAGTCCACTAGCAAGGCAGCCTTCTGAGCGGTCAGGCGTACGGACGATTCATGAAGAATGAACACCTGATCTGGACGGACGTCATGAAACTCCATGGCTGCCCATAGCGAGTTTGTGACCGCCCACTCGCTTGGTCCTGCCAGGGTGATGTAGCGCGAGACCATCATGGTTGGGATGAGGATGTACATATTTAGTCGCTTCTGTGACGGCGAATGCAGACGGACCATTGCAGTCCGGGTAGGATTCACGCGGGTGTGAAGCAAGTCGAGAGACGATTCTAGTGGGCCAAGCGCGTGTCGAGAACGATGATAGGCTCCTCATCAAACAACTCCGAACTGAGGAGCTTGTGAAGTCCACGCTTCCTGTACAACTCACTCATTCTTTCTTGAAGGAGCAGCAGTTCTCCTGTCTTCTTTCCCATCTCGCCGTTCCTGACCATTTCCTGTATCACATCGCTGACCTTCATACCCTTCAGCACCGAATACGTGCTTGGAACGCTGAGGGAGGATGTCTCGACCTCGTCAGTGAGCTGTCCGTGTTCCCATAGCTCAGTCTCAGAATATGAGACAATGAACTTCAATCTCGTCTCTTTCAGGACTTCCTTGCACACATTGACCTCATCCAGGTAGGTTCTTGCAGTCTCCTTTGTCCGGTCGTCCTTGGCGATCTCTTCTATCCGCTTGAAATCATCCTCGAATTCCTTCTCATCAAGTCCGAGGCTTCCCACGAACCACCTGACCATTTCGCAGCAATGCCCCAGGAAGTCCCCGTTATCGTGCAGGCTTGTCAGGGATCTGAGCTTCCCGATGAACAGACTAATCTTTCGCTTGGCCCATACTTTCAGAACTTCTTCTTGAATGTCCCTCACTCTTGCATACAGTTCATTCACCCGCATCAGCTTCTTTCTCATTCTCTTGTTTGTTGAGAGGTTGTATATCGTCAGACCGTGGCGAAGTTCACAAACCATATCATATGGGCACTCTCGAATCCTCTTCTCCCTATCAAGGCGCAGGAGTTGACTGAACGCATCCATAGCCAATCTGTATCTATCCCCGATCTTCTCGAGGATCTTGAATCTGGAGTCACTCTTCATGGTCTGTATCAGCTTGTTCAGCCCATTCGTGTCCGTCGGTTGCCCCTTGTTTGGGCCCGTAGTTCTCACAAGCATTCGTCCTTCCTTCAGAAGCTGGTCCCTTATTCTCTCGAGCGATCTCTTCTTCTCCCTGAATTCGAGGATCCTGCCAATCATCTCAGCGGCCTTTGTGGTTCTCTGTGATATCGTCTTGACCCCGTGATCCTCCAAGAGCAGATAGCGAAGTTCAAAGAGCTTCAGCGCCTCATTGCCGATGTCCAGATAAAGGTCTATTATCTTGCTGTACGGCTCCTTCATGTAGTCAAGCACGCTTCTCAGGACCTTTCCCCGACCCATACTACCAGACCTCAAGCTAGAGGCGAATCGTTGTACTTAATATAGTACATCTGGTACAATATGCTTTTGGCTCACGGTGTCAATAAGCCCTTGCTATGAGAACAAAACATCGGAAAACATACGGCACGATGCAGAATCTCCTTGCCCCAAGGGGCGACAAGAAGCAGGAATCGAGACGAAGGTCTTGGCGGCATCTCCTCGGGATCTCCAAGCCCTTGCCTCGGCGTCATCTAAGCCTCAGCTGGCTCCGAGGGATAATCCGCCAAGCCCGAGGCCTCGGTTCCTCATTGAGTTTCATGGTCGCGCTGCTTAATATTCCCGAGCAAAAGGACAACGGATCATCGAATACAAAGCCCGATCGAAGCCGAGAAGACCTCGCCTCTCTGCTAAACCAGAAATGGGTCGTGAGGAAGAGAAATCACCGAGGACAGCTCCGGCACGTTCAAACATATGACCACCCTCCAAGCCGTCAGGAACTCGCTCAGCACGGGTTCGGGTCTTTCTCCATCTTGACAACGAAACCCTCTTTGAAATCATGGAAGAGCCTGGAAATCCGCGAGGAAGGTGAGGCGAAAGCACAACAACCTTCCGTCTCGAAGTCAGCAGAAGGCGCTGGCAAACCGCCGACAAGATACAAAGAGAAGACCGAATTCAGGAAACCAAAGAAGAAGTTCGTCTGGAAGAAAAGACCGGACAAGACACCTGTAGAGCCACATCCCAAAGATGGGAAGAGCATCGAATCTGTCATACCCGGTCCGAAGCTTTCAGTCAAGGACATCAAACTGCCGTCAGAGAAGGGGCCTGCGAAGGAGTCGAGCATCAAGGATCGGAGG
>JAJISH010000395.1 GCA_022848825.1 Thermoplasmatota archaeon | reverse complement strand
GGGCGATGGTCGGTGCGATAGAGAAAGTGACTCTCACAACGGACCTCGAGGTCAAGTACAGGACGATAGGGGATGTGAAGCCGAAAGGCATCTGCGGCACCGGTCTCATCGACCTTCTCGCGGAGATGTTCATGCACGGCGTCATCGACCGTTCAGGGAGGATCAGGCCGCTCAAGACCCCGAGGGTTCGCGACGGCCCCGAGGGCAAGGAGTTCGTCGTCGTCTGGGCGGACGAGACCAGGATCTACAAGGACATGGTCATCACGGAGGTCGACATCAGAAACATCATCCGAACGAAGGCCGCGGTCTACGCTGCCGCGACCGTGCTGCTGAAGACGATGAACTGCTCCTTCGACGACGTCGAGCAGATATTCATCGCTGGCGGCTTCGGGAACTATCTGGACACGAGGAAGAGCATATGGCTCGGCCTGCTTCCCGACGTGGATCCTGACAAGTTCAGGTTCATCGGGAACGGGTCTTTGGCGGGCGCCCGCTTGACGATTCTGTCGAAGAAGAGCAAGCAGGAGGCGATCGACATCGCCAAGAAGATGACCTACATCGAGCTTAGTGTCACACCGTCATTCTTCAATGAGTTCACCTCCGCCATGTTTCTGCCTCATACCGATCTAGAGAAGTTCCCGAGCGCCAGGGAGCTGGTCATCTGACCTTCTGTGCGGATTTTCTTCCGATGACCGTCGGAAGCCTCCCGCACACTGACGTCAAAAAGGCCGTGGACCTCGTTTTGAAATACACGCCCGAGGTCCCGACCTGGCCACAGCTTCCCCGCCGGGGATTCAAGGAGAACATGTACGCCCAGTATTCGCAGAGCATCCCTGGCGTCCGGATGGAGGATGACAGGATATTCGTAAATCCAGGGGAGGCCTCTGAGATCGAGTCCTTCTACGAGAAGGTCATCGAGGAGGATTTGGAATACTTCTCGCTGTCACCCGAGTTCGCCACCGCATTCTTCGAGTTCGAGCGGGCGGTGAAGGGAACACCCGCCAAGATCGTTCGAGGCCAGGTCACGGGCCCCATCAGCTTGGGTCTCAATCTGACGTACGAGGACAAGAGATCGCTTCTGTACGACGACACGTACAAGGAGATCGTCACGAAAACGGTCAACATGACCGCCCGTTGGATGGCGAACCGTCTCTCTGGTCTACACGAGAACACCTTGGTCGCTTTCGACGAGCCGTATCTCAACATGTATGGCTCGGCCTTCCTGAACATCAGCAAGGACGAGGTCCTCACATTGTTCAAGGACGTGGTCAGCGGACTTGGCGGGCTGAGCGGGTTCCACTGCTGCGGGAACACGGAATGGCCGCTCATCCTGCAATCTCCCGCCAGCATGCTCTCCTTCGACGCCTACAACTACGGTCACACGCTCTCGCTCTATCCCGAGGATGTGTCAGCCTTCCTGGACCGAGGAGGGATTATCGCGTGGGGTGTGGTCCCGTCAACGCCAGACGCCTTCGTAGCTGAGAATCTGCAAAGTCTTATAGGGAAGCTCGAAAGTAATATTGGACTGCTGGCAGACAAAGGTGTGGACGAGGAAAGGATCCACAGGCAGTCCCTCGTAACCCCTATGTGCGGCCTCTCAGGCCTCAGCGAGGAGCAGGCGGAGGCGGCCCTGAGGATGACGAGGGAACTGTCCAGCCATATGCGTGAGAAGTACGATCTGGAGGACTGAGATGGGAAAGACCATCGCCGTTTCGGGCAAGGGCGGCGTGGGGAAGTCCACGTTCGCGACGCTTCTGGTGAAGGCGCTCAGCGAGAAGTCCGTGGTTCTGGCGGTCGACGCAGACCCCAACTCGACGCTCGACGCGATGCTCGGGGTCGAAGTGAACCAGACGATCGGTGACCTTAGGGAAGACCTGTTGAAGAACGTTGGAGATCTGTCCCCAGCGATGTCCAAGCAGGACCATGTGGACTACAGTCTCCGCATGGCCATGGTCGAGGCCGACAAGTTCGACCTCGTCGCAATGGGCAGACAGGAAGGCCCGGGCTGCTACTGCTACATCAACAACATCCTTCGGACGTATCTGGACCAGCTCTCGGCGAACTACGACTACGTGGTCATAGACAACGAGGCCGGGATGGAACACCTCAGCAGGAGAACGACGAGGAACGTCGACATGATGTTCATACTCTCGGACCCCACGAAACATGGCATCGTGACCGCTGGAAGGATCAGGGAACTGAGCGGGAGCCTTGACCTGCAGGTGAAGGACAGATGTCTGGTCATCAGTCGCATCGCCGAGATCCCGGAGCTCCTCAGCCCGGTCATCGAGGAGGCTGGTTTTGACTGCAGGGAAGTGTTCCCCGAGGACCAGAACATAATGGAGTCCTCCCTGACCGGGGATCCGCTCATCGATCTCCCCGCGGACAGCGTCGCCTACACGCGGACCAAGGAGATTCTCTCCAAGCTGAACATCTAGCCTGCGCGCAACCTCACCGACAGAGGCAGAACATGAGAAAGGAAGTCACATTTGGCAAGGAGTACACTGGAAGCGATGTTGTAGCGGCCCTCAGGTCGTCTGCATCTAGCACTGGGTCGTTGCGCTTTGACTACGTTCCCGAGCGGGTCTATCTGAAGGGGCAGAAGGAGAAGGAGGTCTTTTCGAACCTTCGGCTGACAGTCGGGGACAAAGAGGTCTGCGTTCTTGCGGGAGAGGAAACCGAGCTTCGGGGCGATGCGAAGTACTCATCCATCACTCTGGAGATTGGCGAAGACCTCGATTTGGACGAAGACCTCGAGAAGAATCTCCTGGAGGCTCTGGAGAGAGGGCCAGCCTATCGCGTCGAGCGGGCCGCGGAGAAGAGGGAGGAAATCCAGAAGCGGGAGCTGACGGCCGAGGAACTCGAGCGGATAGGCGAAGGAGAAATGACGATTCTCGCGCTCGTCCAGGGTGAGTACGGTGAGCGCATCGCCAAGAATGTCCAGGACAACGGTCCCGAGGGCTTCAAGGTGGAGACACTGACCCTCCCTGAGGATCTGCCCCTCGTCATCGACGACCCAGCCGAGTTCCTGCCAGAGTCCGTGCCCAAAGCGGACCTGGTACTCGCCCTGCAGGAGAACTCGAGCGCGGCTCAACTGATCGTGGACATAGTGAAGGCCGCAGATGCGATGGCACTCATTGCGCCGGTGGACAGCTCGCAGTGGCTGCCGCTTGGGATGAAGACCCAGATTAAGCGGGAACTCTCAAAGATCGGAATCGCAACCGCGTTCCCGAGGCCCTTCTGCACACTCGATGAGGTGGGCGATCCTATCATCGACAAGTTCGTGGAGTTCTTCGGAAGGCCCATACTGGACGTGAAGGTCGAGAAGAACACCGTGACGGGGACGGAGGTCGTGCGCGACTCGCCCTGCGGCTGCGGGAGGTTCGTTGCCGACAAACTCCCAGGAACCGAGGTCAGGGATGCCGTGGAAAAGGCGGGGCTGGCGCACCATCACTATCCATGTCTGTGCTCGATGAACGTCGAGGACGACCTCGGGGACACTCTGATGCACGTCTCCGGCCTGCAGATGAAGAAGACCGTGGACAAGTCACTCGAGCCGATCAGGAAGAAAGAGGCGAGCTACCTGGACCCGGCGCAGATGTAGCTAGGCGCCAACGTATTCTCTCAGGTACTTCGGAAGGCCGGAGGAATCCCTCGGTCCCACGACCACTTCCCAGCCGGAGTTCTCGTTGAGCTTCCCGCTCATCCTCGCCACCTGTCCGGGGATGATGATCTTCTTGTGATTGACCTTGTCCGAGATCCCGCAGCTCTCTATCAGCTCCGTAGCGGTGTCGGCGGTGAACTTGTCCGCCGCGAACGCGGTCATCACGGACAGTCCCTCGGAATCGGCCACGAGGAGATAGCTCGGGACCTTGCTGGTCTCGATGTCCCCCGCGACGGTGAAGTAAGTGAGCGAGAAGTTCGTTGTGATTAGCACCGGTGAGTCCTCGGCGGGTCCGTTCAGCTCGTATATGCCAGGCTTCACCTGTATGGGCTTCTGCGGGTCCGTGTAGATGTTCTGCCTGAGCGTGAGCAGCGGATACATGATGGCCCTGTCCGCCTCCTTCATAACGACGATGGAAGCGTACTTCACGGTTCCTATCGCGGCCTCCAGACCCTCGCTCGCGCCCTCGCCCCCGGCGAACATGATGACCGGATAGCCGAGAGGTCTGAAGAGCTTCTTTATGGCGAGCCGCCTGACCAGCGTGAGCTCCTGGAACAGCTTGCCCAGGGGTTTCTTGCCGAGGTCAAGGACTATGTCCTCCACGCCCGCCTCCTTCACCTTCTTGCTCAGTTCAGCGAGCTCCTCCAGCCCCGAGTCCTCGAGGACCGCCAGCGGGCAGTTGTTCGCCTTCGCGAGCTCCGCCATCTTCTCGTAGTTGTCCTTGGTCGCGGCGTGAATGAGCGGTCTGTCAGGGCCGCAGGCCTTCAGCCCTTCCTCTATCACCGCTGGGTTCTGCGACACGAGCACGAGCGGTACCGATGTCTTCCCCTTCACCGCGGAGATGGCGGAAGAGAACTTCGCTGGATCGCCCGACTTCGAGCGGACTGCGATCATGTCAAGTTGCATCTCCTGCCCCACTCGCTCGAACTTCATCTCCTCGGTTGCCTGGACCTTGGACTCTATGTCTGGAGAGTCGTCATCGACCATCAGGGCGTACGCGACAGGATGGTAGAACGTCTTCTCGTGCCTATGCATGACGACCTCGTCTCCCATCTCGATCTCCCTGTCCCCAGAGCCCACCTTCACCAGTTTTATCGGCGGTGCGGCTGAGGATTCCAGCAGTTCCTTTGCGTCGTCCGAGATGTCCGGACAGGCGTCGATGCTCGCCTTCTTGTTGGCCAGCTGCATCGCGAAAGCCAGACATGTTGGGAACCCGCACTTCCCGCAGTTCGTCTGCGGCAGGTTCTTGTAGATATCAAGGGCAGTGAGCGCCATTACTGCTCACCTCCTCCGTAGAGGTTCTTGACCGACTCCTTGACGTGCTTGACAGCATCCGGATGTCTCATGAGAAGCGCGTCCGCGCCCGCCAGCAGGGCGGACAGACCGGTCGTGGCCTCCCAGAATATCGCTCGGGAGGTGGAATCCCCGGTGGCGGCGTCCTCCTTGAACGCCTCTCTCGCGTTCCACATTCGCGTCGTCCCGCACATTATGGGAACCTGAAGGATCTTGTCTCCCATGAGCGCGGCGAGCCGGATCCTCTCGATGACCGAGTACGAGTACTCGAGCCCGTATCCGAGCCCTGCCTGAAGCGGGTCCATGACGATGTTCTCCAGCTTAACTCCGAAATCCGTGAGCAGGATGTTCATCTGCTTCGCCAGGTTGATGTCCAGATTGCTGAACGCCACGATTCCATGGTCGTTGGACATGGTCGCGACGGATATCGACTTGTATGCCGCCTCCTCCGCGAGACCGAGAAGGCATCTCTCGCCGGCCATGACGTTCGAGGCCATCTCCAGGACCTTGGCGTCCTTCTCCTCATCCCCGGAGCCATAGATCAGGAGCGGGACTCCGACCGCTTCCTTGAGCTCCTTGATAGTCTGCTCAGCGTCCTCGATCGAGCGGTTCTCCTCCTCCGGGTTCGTGCCGATCATCCTGATGCAGATCATGTCCGCGCCGTATTCCTCGACGCACTTCTTGGCCCACTTGCCGGGGTCGTCGATGACATCCTCGAAGGGCTTTCTCACAACCTCTGGATAGTCCTCTCGGACGACATCGAAAATCTCCATCCCTATCGGTGGCTCGTTCGGGTACTCGCCCTCAAAGCCGAGGAAAGGCAGGCTCGTTGCCCCTCCGATGGCAACCTGGCTCGTCCGCGTCCCTCCCTCGCTCTCGAGGGCTCCTATGACGACTTGTCCAATCTTCCCTACCCACTTCTCTTTGGGCAACTCCAATGCCATTGTATCAGGCCCCTACAGCATAGGTGGTAACTTCAGAGCTGGATGCTCCTTCTCTGCGAGGAACTCAAGCAGCTCCGCCGATTCCGTCGCGACCGTCTCGTCGGCAATCTTGTCCACGAAATCGGGAATGCCCAATTCCTCTGCTCTCTCTTTAAGTTTGTCGTACATCGCGTCCTTGAGCTCCTTCGGCATCCAGACGATTCTCTGGAACCCGCCGTCCGCGCTTATGAACTTGTTCGACAGTAGGTAGTACCTTCCGACGCCTATGAACCCAGGCATCTGCAGTCCGCCGCCCACAGTTCCAGCGAGCGTGGAGAACTTCATCCCCAGGGGCGTCATCCCGCCGTGCTCTCTGTTTACGACGACGACGCCGTTCGCCTCGGGAACTATGCCGACGATGCATTCGAAGCAGCCGCACGAGGTCATCGGGTCCTCCATCATGGTGTAGATGTTGAACTTGTCCAGCTTCCCGTGAGAGTGCTCGATTACCGCCTCGTTCACGCCCTCCCACTGGCCCTTGACCTCCTCTATAGTGGTCTTCTTGTCAATGGG
>JAJISH010000394.1 GCA_022848825.1 Thermoplasmatota archaeon | reverse complement strand
TGTGGCCGAGGACTGTCCTCTCATCGGCGGCGAACTCGAGAACACGCTTCGTGACGAGGCCTGAGCATTGCACTGGCTCGCCGATTTCCCTGTGCTCCTCGACAATGGCGACCGAGAAGCCGTTCTCGCAGAGCCGTCTGGCGATCAGGCATCCAGTCGGTCCCGCCCCAACAACCAAGACGTCGAACTCCATCTCAACCCGCCAATCAGCTCTCATTCCCGCCCGTGTGATATCATTATGGAGAGGAAATCCTCCAGATGCCTCGCAAGATAGGGATTGTCCGTGAACCCGCAGGCGTTCAGGTCCGGGCTCGCGAGGAGGGCCTCGCTCCCGTCCACGATGATGTCCGTGGCGATCAGCCCCTTCCGGAAGTGGACCTCGGCGCCCTCGGGCACCTTCTGCCCGGGCTCCGTGATGACGGTCACCCTGATCCCCCTCCGGATCGCCGCCTCCAGCCTCTTCATGTGAGCCTCCCTTATCTCGGAGAACGTGGGCGTCGCGACGACGAACTTCTCGGAGGACTTGTCCACGAGCTCGCCGATCTTGTCGATGACCCTGCTCTTGCCGGTGATCGTGAAGACCAGCTGAGGCTCGCCCTTGTCGCGTGCGATCTCGTGCACCAGGCTCAGCTTGTCGAAGGCGTCGGCCACCTCGCCGAGTATCTTCTTCTTCATCCTCTCGGGGAGTTCCGGCTTGTAGACGGACGGCCTTCCGGACGTGGAGAAGGCGAACCCCTTCGAGCAGAGCGACTGGAGCGCCTTGTAGGACGATGTCCTGGGGATCCTTGCGGTGCCCGCGATCGTCTCGGCATCGCCGAATCCGTGTGCGACGAGAGCTATGTAGACCCTCGCCTCGTAATTGGAGAGGCCCAGCGTATGGAGCACGCCGACTATCTTGTCGTACTCCTCCATCAGGTCAACGTCACCGACTTCCATGCTCCCGACGGACATGACGCACTGGACTTGAAAAGCTTTTGATTGAAACGATATCGGCTTAGGAAACTATTTATCTCTGGCACTTATTTCGTGATTGAGATGGACCGCCACGCTCTCCAGCACTTCTGTATAGTTGTATTCCTGACCCTTCTTGTCTCACTCTTCCTCAGCGTCGTTTCCGCACAGGTGAACCGCATCATCGTGACCACGGACGTGGAGATGATCGGGACCACGGGCCTCTCTGGTGGAGGGCACATCTACTTCACGGCGGTTGGCGCCGAGGCCCTCGACCTCAGGGAGAAGATACTCTACCGCTATGATGACGGTGACGGAGTGATCGAGACGGACGAGGCCCTCGCCTACTCGCTCGATGTCCAGGACTACCTGGAGAACCCGCCCTGGGGGACGTTCGGCACGGACTACAGATACGGACGCATCAAGGACGTGTCCCTGGAGGAGGGGAACTCGGAACCGGGAGTGCAGCAAAGCTCGAGCGGGCTCGTGGGCTCGGACGCGAGCACGATAGCGAGTCTCAGCATGACGCACAGGTTCACCATGGAGACCAACCAGGCCAGGAGGACCTACGTTCAGGACGAGATAGCGATCGCCCGAGCGTTCTATGACGTGTTCTCGGTCAACCTGACGACCGATTTCGAGACGGTATTGGGACCGTACTTGTACTTCCCGTGGCCCAACCCCGGGGGAACGCTCTACGCTGGCAATGTGACGACGTGGATGTACGAGAACGACACGAGGATGGTCATGGACTCCGAGTACCTCCGATTGAATTCCTCGACCGAATGCTTCCTCCATTTCAACTACACTGGAAACGTCGCCAACGGAGGAGACTACCTTGCCTTCCTCACGAGCGTGGACGGTGTGAACTGGAACGAGATATACAACCTGTCGGTTTCCAACGGCACATCCAGCTGGATGCCCGTGAGCCTCGACCTGACAGAGGACCTCACGGGAATGGAGTTCTTCCTCAGGTTGCTCTTCAAGTCTGATTCCGTCAACAATGCAGAGGGATTCAGGCTCAACGACCTCGCCGTCATTGCGCCGAGCAAATACGAGGGCAGCATAGA
>JAJISH010000393.1 GCA_022848825.1 Thermoplasmatota archaeon | reverse complement strand
CGAGCTCAGTGACACCGCCCGCTGGTTTCTCGGCGGGGCTCTTGCTCATGCGCGGGAGACGTGCGCGATTCTCGCCTCCTGGACGAACTCCTACAAGAGGCTCGTTCCAGGGTACGAGGCCCCCGTGCACATATCGTGGGCCAACCGGAACCGGAGCGCACTCATACGCGTCCCACCCGATAGGGAGATGAAGACGAGGATAGAAGTCAGGAACCCTGACCCCGCGGGCAACCCATATCTGCAGTACGCGGTCATGCTCGCGGCGGGCCTTCACGGCATCGAGAAGAAGATCGAACCCACCGGTCCCGTTGAGGTGGACATCTACAAGCTTCCCTCCAAGGAGAGGCAGAGACTCGGCATCGGCTCCCTGCCCGCGAACCTGGAGGAAGCACTCGACGAACTCGAGGGTAGCGACCTGATGGGGGAGACGCTCGGTGCGCACATAATGACGCATTTCCTCTACATCAAAAGAGGTGAATGGGACAAGTACCGGACGCAGGTCACCGGGTGGGAGATAGAGAACTTCCTCAGGATCCTTTGATCTCAAGTGCCAGCTGCTTCGGTCTGTCTATCCTCTCGTTGTACGCATCTGTCCGAACTACGCAGGCGAGGGTTTCTCCAGCCCGCCTGGCGGGAGTATCCTGAGAACCTCTTCGATCGGAACATTGTAGTGCTCACTCAAGTCTTTGGCGACCTTGTTCGCGCTCTCCTTTCCGGGTGTGAAAATGAAGACGGATTCCGAGTGGTGCTTGACAGCCTCCGGCGGTCCGCAAACGATCTTCCTGGCTCCTTCGTAGCTGATCTCTCCCACGGCAACCTCGAGCGGGAGCTTGTGAACGTAGTTCCTCTTGCCCCTGATCATGAACCCTCCTCTCGGTAGATACTCCCCGCTCTCGGCTCGCTTACTCACCTGTTCAGGGTTCACCCAGTAGGCGGACCCGGACGCCAGGCCCTTTGACCACGCCTTTGAGAAGCTGAGAGCGAACTGACACGTCTCCCTGAGCGTATCCTCGCCCGCCTCGGAACCCTTTTTCACGACAATGCTCGGCGCGCCCGACATGTCTGCGTGCGCGTACCTGTCCCCCGGCTCGAGATGCTTCTTGACGACCTTCTCATTGCTCTTCGCGTCTCTCCCGCCAAGGACAAGAAATCCCTCACTGGACAAGAACCATCGGAACCTGTCCACCCACAACTTCTTCGTCGGCTCGCGCTTCTCGACCTCTTTCTCCCTCTTCTTCTCGGCGAGCTCCAGTTCTCTCCCTGTCTCCTCGATCCTCAGTCTGAGGCTCTGGATCTTTGATTTAGCGGTCTTCTCCTTCACATAGTATCGCTGGGCATTGGCGTTCAGATCTTCTCGGTAGTGAATCTCGATTTCCCTGTCCTCCACTCTGATCACTGCTGCCTTCTTCTTCGGATCTCTCGACAAGAGCTCGACCCCGTCCGGAGCCTCCTCTGAACGCAGGGTCTGGATGGTCGCATCCACCAACTCATAATGGGTGTAGATGAACTCCGCAATCTCATGAGATTCCACGGCCTTCTCCTGGTTCTTCTGCAGAGCCTCTTCCTGTTGCCTTCTCCTTCTTTCGAGTTTCGCGACCCGCTCATCCTTCTTGACCTCCTTGGGCTGGCCTGCAAGGTGCTCCGAAATGGCCTGACTGAAGGTCTCCCGCTCTTCCTGCCTGAGATTATCGTACTTCTTGAGCCTGACCGGAACGACGTCCGCAGGAACGTCCTCCTCGAAGACGATCCTCGGAGCGGGGTGCGAGATATCATCCAGAAGCTCACCGAGGGCGGCAAGCAAGGGTTCCGCGGCCTCCTTCTCGAGACCTTTGGCGGGAACACTCTTGTCCACGCCCGTGCGATGGCACAGCTCCTCCGCATACACACCTCCCAGATTCAGGTCGACCGCCAACGCTCTGACCAAGTCCTTCTCGGAGGATGTGATGATCGAGAGGATCTCCTCCTGGCTCAACCTCGGGACGTCCGTTCTCTCGGGCGGGAAGCTGTACTCCCTGTGCGCTCGCATTTCCCTCCCGCTCCAGGACTTCGAGTGGAGGGGTTGCAGGATCATTCCGTCCTTGATGAGAACAACATTGCCCTTGCCGAACATCTCTAGGACCAGTTGGAACTCGCCCCTCCTGTCGATCACGAACTCGACTATCCTGTCGAACTTGCGCTGTTGGATCCGGATGATCTTCCCGTTGATGAGATATTTCCTCAGGAACATTCCGTAAGACAGGGTCTTTCCAGGAGGCTTGGCGGCGGGATCCAAGTAGATCCATTTCCCCAGTTCAACGATCAAGTTCTCCTTGCCGTTGCCTGGGATGTTGAACCTGAAGTGCAGACGATTCGTCTGGGGCTGGTAGATTTTTTCGACATAGCTGCCGATGAGCTTCTGGAGCTCAGCAGACATGGCCATAATGTCGAAGCTGGTCATCTCCTTCTTCATTGTCGCTCAAAACGTGGAACACCTACTTAAACATCGCAATCGTTAATAACCCAAACAAGATAGTGGAACTCGCGCCGTTGTGGCTTAGTGGTATAGCGACACCTTGGTAAGGTGTAGGTCGGGGGTTCGACCCCCCCCAACGGCTTTTCGCTATCCGAGAGAGAATCTCTCGAACCTCTCGCGGGGAGCCTTGCAGATCGGGCATACGTTGGGCGGGTACTTCCTGGCACACAGATAGCCACAGACAGAGCACCTCCACACTTGAACGTCCCCCGCGGACGCCGTCTCGGACTCGGCCATCGACATCTCCCCCTTCTCCAGCAGATCGGCAGCCTTCTCCGCCTCCTCAGTCGCCTCGATTGGCCGCCTCTCTGGGACAGGGTCTATCTCCTTCCCTTCGAGGACCTCCTTCGATACGAACAGGGCACAGAAGCAGGCACCGAATTCGGCGACATCAGCGTCCCTGTACTCACAAGGGCATATTATGTCGGCATCGTAGGACTCTATCCCGCTGGCGACTCGGCAGGGGCAGGAGCCGTATCCGAACCTCTCCTCGTTCGTGACCAAACCGCTCATGAGATCGTCCAAGAACCCCTTGTCCGGGTTCAGGAAGCATGAGGTCTCTTCGGCGTCTCTCTGCATCCTTGCCAGCATTTCCTCACTCAAACGCCAAGCACCTCTTCTATCCTCTCTTCCCGATAGCCGATGACGACCGTATCGCCATCTACTACGAGAGTTGGATACGAGCATCGAGGATTGTACTTGATCAGCTCCATCCTCAGTCTCTTCCTCTCCTCTCTGGACTGCAGATCCACATCCACGTAATCGTAGGCGACGTCGTGCTTCCTGAGTAGCGCCTTGACCTTCCTGCAGAAGGGGCATGTACTGAGCGCGTAGAGCTTCACATCACGACCCTCGTTGGCTCCATCGACATGTTCCATGCAAATCCTCACTCTAAAAACCATGTCGATATAAATGGCTTTAGCTTGCGTCGTGCGCTCCTGAATGGGACTTCGACACTTTCACCCGGCTCCCAAACCAAGCTTTTTATGACCGGAGGACGTACATAAATCGTGGAGCTCAGAACGATTGCGAGGTTTCCCTTTCTCGAGGGCGCATCAGAGTTCATCAGGGGTGAGGGGCCGACCCTGGAGGAGCTTCTTCTGCACCCGGCATACGAGGAGGTCAGGCGGGACGGAATGAGCAGGGTGAGAAGGGCGCTCGAAGAAGGCCGAATCCCTGATGGTGAGACGAACACCGAGGCGGACTCCCTTCGAGAGCTTCTCTCCTACCCCATCGCCAGAATGATCGTCTCTGGCGTCGGCGATGCCTACCTCATACGAAGGTACTCGCTCGCAGAGGCAGAAAAGGCCAGAAGGAACATGACATCCGAAGACAACGACTTCATCTCACATGTGGCGAAGGACCTTGGAATGGATTTCAGGATGGACGGGCTTGTCCTCCTCCACTTCGCCGACTATCTGAGGTACTCCGTGCAGATGAAGAGCAAGGACTGGAAGCTTGTCAATCAGCGCCTTGCCGAGGGATACGTCAGGCTGGGCCGCGACAGATTCGTCAGGGTCCTCCAGGAGGCCATCCAGAGGAGGATGGAGTCCGAGCTCCCCCTCGCCGTCAATGACCAGATACTCGGTGCCCTTGAGGACAAGATAGGGGAGATAGGCAAACTCACGGAGGAGAAGAAGGAGCAGTACAAGGTCGAGGACATGGGGAGGATCAGGATCACGCGGGTCCCCCCGTGCATGCGCGACCTCATACGGGCCATCCAGGTGGGAAAGCACATCCCCCACACGGGAAGGTTCGCCTTGA
>JAJISH010000392.1 GCA_022848825.1 Thermoplasmatota archaeon | reverse complement strand
AATCGACAGTAAGACTCAGTCGCATCTATCTCATTCCCACATGCCCGGCAATTGATCGTTCTCCACAAGTCGATCCCTCACGTTCGAGATACTTCCTGCTGGGTAATAATGGTTGTGCGGAATGGTCGCCGACCAAGACGGCCTTGAATAAGGAGTGTTCAAACCAACCGCTCCATGTCGGGCAGACCCGAGATGATCTTCACCTTGCACTCGGGACACTGGTTCATGGGTCCCCTTTCCCGCGGGCAGGCTTGAGCGTGGCGGGAGACGATATCAGGGGGTTGAGACGGTCCTAGATGTACAGGTTCGCGGTCTTCGTCTCGCCAGCGCACAGGTACACGTTCTCGGAGTCGCTCTCCGCACCCAGCCCGCCTCCAGTGGAGCTTGCGTACACGTTGTACGTGTGGCAGTCCGAGCCTGGATACAGGTCGAACGTGTACTCGACGTAGTAGCCCGCGGCGAGGCTGTCGCTGTCCTTCAGCGACCCGTCGATATAGAGCTCGTACTGGACGGTGTAATAGATGTGCTCGCTGTTGACCCTGACCTTCAGGGTGGCGTGGCTCGATAGTCCCATGAAGAAGAACACAGCAAAGATCGCACCGATCACGATTATCACGACGATTATGACGCCTATGATCGTGCCAATGGGCATTCTCTTCGGTGGCGGTCGCATAATGGGTTGCGGCTGCTGATACGGTGGTTGCTGATAGGGCGGCGGCTGTTGGTATTGAGGCTGCTGGCTCGGTTGCTGAGGATATTGGCTTCCAGTCAAATGAGATCCCTCCTCGAATCTATGCTGTGGGATTCGTGCAGGTGTATAAAAGCCTTTTCCGCTCAACCCTCTCTCATGAGCATGGTTGCATCTCACCTCAAGCATGTGGCTGTAGGCTCACCACCGCTCGGACCTTCTGCGGTATACTATGATTGCAGCGAGGACTGCGATGACTACAGCAATAGCGAGAATCAAGAGCCACATATCATTCTGGACTCCAAGGAAAGCGGGTTCTGATACGATCCTCACGGTCTTGTCCTCGAAGTTCCCCGCCTTGTCGTACGCCCTGATAGTGATTTGCGTGCCCTCTGGAAGCAGGCCTATCTGGTAAGAGGTGTTCATGCCCACGTTCTCGTAGGCTCCACCGTCCACCCTGACCTCGTAGTGGTCGATTCCCGTCGTCTCGTCATCGCCCTGCCATTCGAGCGTGGAATCCGCTGTGTTGTCGACGTTCGGGGGCGCGGCCAGGTTCGGCGGGAGCGTGTCCACGTACGTGTACGCATCGGCCGTCGCGGGCGGGTCCTCCACGTTCCCCCAGTTGTCCGTCGCTATGCTGTAGAACTCGTGGTGGCCGTCGCTGAGCGCGCCGAACAGGAAGTGCCCGTTCGCTGAGACCCCGTACTCGGTCCACGGGCCGGAGTCCACGCGGAAGTACAGGGCGACATCCTTGACCCCGCTCAGCTCATCCGTCGCGTTCGCGTGCACGTCGAAGGAGTGCGCGCTTGTGTACTCTGGGAGGTCGAGGACCTCCGAGACCGGAGGCGTCTCGTCCGATCCCGTGAACTCATGGTAGAGGTACGTTCCAGTGAAAGAGTATGCCTGGGATGAGCCCTCCAGCTGCTCGCCCTCGATGATCGGTATGTCGCAGAGCTGCATCTCGAAGATCGTGCCAGGGAAGAGCACTGTCTCGAAGTTGATCGAACCGAACACGGTGGCCTCGACGTGCGACTTCACGAACCTGTACACCCTCGTTTCGACGGTCTCGCCTAGGCCCGCGTTCACGGTCATCTCCCCCGTCGCTTGAGCGTTCTCGCCCGCCGGGGACTCGAAGCCGAAGTACTGCAGGTCGGCATCCTCGCCGGTGTCGAACGTCCCGTTCGTCTCGGAGTACGTGCCCACGAGGTAGTAGAACTCGGCGTTCACGTTCAGGTTGAAGTTCAGGTACATGCCCACGAACCAGCGCGCCGCCTTCAGGAACATCGCGCAGGGCGGGCAGAAGGTGCTGGAGACCATCTGCAAGAGTGCGAGCAGGTCGATCTTCGCCAGCGTCACGGACAGGCTCGAGAGCGTCTGCGTCCTCCCCGCCAGGTCCTCCCCGGTGCCTGACCATATCAGAGCGGGGTTGTCCCACATGTATATCGTTTGGCCAAACAGCTCGACGTGGCTGCCGTCGCCGTCCACGTCCTCCAACGTCGGCACTGGAAGCTCCAGGTAGAAGTACTCCTCGAACACCTCTCCCGTCTGTATGTTCACCGACACCATCGACAGGTCGAAGTGAGGCTCCATCAACAGCTCGAACTCGTCGTACGAGCTGACCAGCTGTGAGCCGATCGTCCTCTCGAGTTCCTCTCCCGCCACGTTGTGATTGAACACGACGTATCCCTGATGCCGCACGATCACGTCGTACACAAGATCGAAGTTGAGGAACACTTCGTGAGTGGTATTCCCACCAAGCTTGATCTGGGCGTGGGCCCACGGCTCGTATACTCTCACGGTCGTCTCGTAGTCCGTGGAGAGCTGGTCCTCGTTGTTCCCGTCCGACAGGTCGATCCTGTCTCTGAAGCTGGACAGTTCCAGCATAAGGAGGAACTCCTTCGTCGAGTAGTCGGGACTCCCTGCATCGTCTTCCATGGTGAAGTCGATCTCCTTCAGCGGGACCGTCTGCTGCTTGTCCGCAAACCAGCACGTGTACTCTTTCCATCCCTCATCCAGCGAGACATCACCATAGTTCACCACGTCGTACACGAACGGGCTGAGGAGGCTCTTCGTGTATGTGATCTGGTACGGATCCCAGTCCTCATACGTTTCCTTGAGGCCGTATGCGCGAACGATCTCGCCGCCGATGTCGATGTCCTGCGTCCCCAGCGGCTGGAATATGTGCTTCTTCTGGAATGGTGGGAACAGGTGGGTCGAACCTTCCGCGTCCACGATGACATCGCCATCCTCCACGAAGTATCGTGATAACTTGAGTATGGTCAGGTGCCACAGGTCCATTTCGGTCGCCGACTGCGGTATCTCGGAAAGCTTCACCGAAATCGGCTCAGTCAGCTCTATCCTGTAGAACTCCGCTCGATCATCGATTCGCGTGCCGTCGGACATCTCCCCGCTGAACTCCTGCACGGTCTTCCAATCGATTCGCATCGGGAAGCCGCTGAGGGTACGGAGGTAGGACCGTTTCTCGACGGTCATCTTCAGGTTGACATAATTCCAGTTCCTGCCATCGTCGTCCGTCAGGCCAGTGAGGTTGGCGACGTACTCGTAGTCATTCGCCAGGACCTCGCTCTCCACGGCTCTTACATCGCTTATGCCCAACATGGATAGGTCCACTAGCTGGTCGAAGCCCGTTGACAACGACATCCCCAGCGTCGTGGTGAAGTTCACGTTGAAGTAGTCCCAGTAGTGGGCGTAGTCGTAGTTCAGGTTCTGGGGCATGTAGTTGCCCTTCTCGACGTGTATGGCGAAGGTGTCTGTCGCTGATAACCCATAGTTGTCCTCCACCGTGAGCGTGATCTGGTAGTCCTTGGCTCTGAAGTACGCATGGTCCGTTCGCAATCCCGACCCCGTGCTGCCGTCGCCGAAGTCCCACTCGTAGCTGACTATCTCTCCTGTGAGGTCGTAGGAGTCCCGGGCATCGAATGTGACGATCTTGAAGAGCTCCGTCGTCTGGTCCTCTCCCGCGACCGCGATGGGCGGGCCGTTGTCCTCGACAGTGAAGGTCCACGAAAGAGGCGTCTCGATGTGGAAGCCGTTGACGTCCGCCGCTCCCGTTGTAAGCGATACAGAGAATGAGCCCGAGCACGGCAGAGGTGAGCTGGGCACAAAGAAGAATGATGTGGAGTCGTTGTTCCACCTGAAATTGCCCAGGACCGTCGGGGCGATTGAGAATGCGCTCTCCACGGTCGCCTCGTCCATGCGGGCGCTGAAGATTATGCCGATCGTCGAGACATCATTCACGCTGCCACCCTTCGGGCCGTGGTCTAGCACCTTAGGCGGAAGGGAGAAGACCCTGAACCAGACCTCGGCGTCGTTCTCGTCGACCTCCGTGCTGCCATCGAACTCGCC
>JAJISH010000391.1 GCA_022848825.1 Thermoplasmatota archaeon | reverse complement strand
TATCTCAGGATCTCGATGGGCTTGTCCTGCGGCAGTTGCCCTCCGTAGACAATTCCCACCTCCACCTGGAACGGACTACCGCTGTACACGCATGGATCTCTGGTGACCGGGGGACAGTAGAACTCCGGCTTCAGCTCTCCCAGCACGTTCTTCAGCCCCTTCTTGATCAGCCTCTCGCCTATTGGCGATAAGCAGTCCGTGGGGGGAGCCATTATCTTGATCTTCTTGACGACTTCCAGTATTCTTCTCGCCTCGTCCAACGTCAACCTCTTGGGATGCCTTTCCAACGGTACCTCAGCCTTCGTAAGTATCTCTATCGCAACCCTGGAGCTGATCCTGGAGAACTCCTTCTGCAGGAAAGCGGTCATCTTGTAGCTGCCGGTGGCCTTCGCCATCTTGAGGAGTGTTCCAAGTTCTATTCCCTGAGGATGCGGTTTTATCTCCTCCGTCTTTGGAGGGAGGATTTCGGACGCCCTCTCGAAGAGGTACTGGGTCCCGAACGGGTCCTTGTACACGATCCTGGCATGAGGGTTCACTATCGCGGTCCCTTTGAGGTATTCCAGCACTGACTGCTTCCCCATCACGTACCGGCCCCTCAGCTGCATCTCTATCCTGGTCCCGCTCTCCTTCTCCCACACCACGAAGTCGTCCCGGACCACCTTGGGTCTGTTCCTCTTGGTGTCCAGCATCAGTTCGACCTGATACGCCACGTCCTTGTTCTTCACCTTCGAGCGGATGATGGACGGCCTACCAGTCGTGAGCTGAGCGTACATGACCGCAGCCGATATCCCCAGCCCCTGCTGTCCCCTGGTCTGTCTCAGGCTGTGGAATCTCGAGCCGTACAGAAGTCTACCGAAGATATGGGGGACCTGTTTCTTCACTATCCCCGGGCCGTTGTCCTCGATCATCAATCGGAACTCGTCAGTGTTGATCTTCTTTATCTGGACGAAGATCTCGGGCAGTATCTCCGCTTCCTCACACACATCCAGAGAGTTGTCCACCGCTTCCTTTACGGATGTGATCATCGCCCTGGTGAGGCTGTCAAAACCAAGTATGTGCTTGTTTCTCTCGAAGAACTCCGAGACAGATATCTCCTTCTGCTTCTTGGCCAGTTTTTGAGCGATTGATGTGGAAGCCATCTCATCCCTTCTGTGGGGTGGTAATGATATCGGGCGATATAAATCTAACTTGAGTTATGTAAGTCAAGTCGCCTCGGGTTCTTTCTAATCCTCGTCAAAAGCCTCGCCGCAGCTGGGGCACTTGTCCGCGTCCGCAGGAACGTCCGCTCCGCACTTGTCGCACTCGAACTCGGAATCTTCCTCCTGTGCTTCTTCCTCTGTTCCTTCTTTTTCTTCCTCATCAAAGGACGCACCGCAGCTGGGACACTTGTCCGCATTCTCGGGAACATCGGCACCGCATCAGTCGCACTCGAACTCGGCCCATTCCTCCTCCTTCATGGCATCCATCCGTTCCTGCCATTGGGAGGACCTCTGCCTGGCCTTTCCAAGCCACCAGTACATGCCCACTCCCATGTAAAAGAGCGCGATCACGAAGAGCATGTTGTTGAAGGCCAGCACTGTGGAATGCCAATACTGGTCGAACAGAT
>JAJISH010000390.1 GCA_022848825.1 Thermoplasmatota archaeon | reverse complement strand
TATTCATGACCAGCATCAGGACGGACCTCATACGGAGAGCCGTGGTCTCGGCCCAGGCCAACAGGCGGCAGTCATACGGTCCGAGTCCCAGGTCGGGCATGAGGCATGCGGTCTCCACGTGGGGAAAGGGTCGAGGAGTCTCTCGCGTCCAGAGAATGACAGGGCAGCGCACGGGGGCGCAGTCTCCGGGCACTGTTGGAGGCAGGAAAGCGCATCCGCCAAAACCCGAGCATGACTGGTCAAAGAAGATAAACAGGAAGGAGAGAGCGATGGCAAGGGCATCGGCTCTAGCCGCGACCAAGGACGCCGGGCTCGTGTCGAAGCGCGGACATGTTTTCGAAGCTGATCTGACGCTTCCAGTGGTTGTTGAGGACGACATCGAGGTCCTGAAGACGACACAGGAAGCCACAGAGCTTCTGCAATCTATCAAGGTCTATGATGATGTGCTCCGTGCAAGCAAGAAGAAGATCCGGGCGGGCCGCGGAAAGATGAGGTCGAGGAGGTATAGACGGCCCCGGAGCGTACTCGTGGCTCTCTCATCTAGCTCAGAATCGAGCCGTGCATTCACAAACATACCGGGCGTGGATGTCTCCACCTCGAAGCATTTGAACACTGAGGTTCTAGCTCCAGGAGGAGAACCGGGAAGGCTCGTCCTCTTCAGTGAGAGCGCTCTGGAGGAGTTGAGAGCATGGTGAAGGGTAGCGAGTTCGAGATCCTCCTGCATCCCTACGTTACGGAGAAGACGATGACCGGCATCGACGGCACGGCGAAGCAGGACCTCAGGGACGGGAACAGGCTCGAGTTCATTGTTAAGAGATCCGCGACCAAGAAGGAGATTAGGGAGGCTTTCGAAAGCCTCTTCGAAGTCAAGGTGGAGAAGGTCAACACGAAGATAAGAAAGGACGGGAAGCACGCCGTGATAAAGCTCAAGGAAGGCTACTCTGCGAAGGACGTCGGTGACAGGATTGGAGTGTTCTAAATGGGGAAGAGACTGAGAACGCAAAGAAGGGGCAAGGGCTCCCGCACATACTCCTCACCCAGCCATCGGCACAGGGGACCGGTTCATCTGCCCAAGATGGATGACCTTGATGGAGTGGTCGTGGACCTCGTCCATTCCCCGGGCCACACCGCCCCACTCGCCAAGGTGAGGTTTGGTGAGAATGATGTGTTCATGCTTGCATCTGATGGCCTCCAGATCGGCGAGACCGTCAGTATCGGGAAGGTCTCAGTGGAGCGCGGTCATGTCCTCCCCCTTGGTAGGATTCCTGAGAGCACCCTTATCTTCAATGTAGAGTCCAAGCCGGGAGACGGAGGTAAGTTCGCCCGCTCGGCCGGAACCGCCGCCATGGTCCTCAGCCACGGTACAAGGACAGTCGTGAGGCTCCCATCGGGGAAGTTCAGGTCGTTCGATCCGAAATGCAGAGCCATGGTTGGCGTCGTTGCGGGAAGCGGGAGAGGAGAGAAGCCCTTCGCGAAGGCTGGCAAGAAGGTGCAGGCCCTCAGGAGCAGAGCGAAAGCCCCGTTCAAGACAAGCGGTGTCGCGATGAATCCTGTGAACCACCCCCACGGAGGAGGCAGCCACCAGCATGTGGGTAAGCCGAGCACAGTTTCGGCTAATGCACCGCCGGGAAGGAAGGTCGGAAGGCTGTCCTCAAAGAAGAAGAAGATGAAGAGGAGATGAGATGGCAAAGACAAAGACTTCAGGTTCCTCAAAAGCCGCCAGAAGGCGGACGAGAAAGAAGGAGGGTGCGATTGAGGTTCGAAGGAGGAAGGAGTTCACCTACAGAGGGTACAGCCTTCCAGAACTGCAGGAAATGCCCTTCGACAAGTTCGTCGAGCTATTGCCAGCAAGAGCGAGGAGGACCATCAACAGGGGGCTCAACGACGAGCAGAAGACGTTCGTAGATAAGGTCAGAACGAACGAGAAGGAAGTGTTGAGGACTCACAGAAGAGAGATAATCATCCTCCCTGACTTCGTCGGAAGGAGGATAGATGTATACAATGGGAAAGAGTTCGTCAGGGTCGACATCAAACCAGAGATGATTGGCCACTATCTTGGCGAGTTCGCCCTCACCCGGAAGCCCGTGAAACATTCGGGACCAGGCGTGGGAGCTACGCGATCATCCAAGTACATGCCACTGAAGTAGGAGGAGAATGATGGGTTACACCGCAACGCCGGAAGAAGAGGACATCGCAAAAACAATCGGGAAGGAGCTTCCGATATCGCCGAAGAAGTCCGTCGAAGTGTGCACAGCACTTAGAGGGATGAACGTCGAGGAGGCAAAGGAACTCCTCGAGGAGGTCATCGAGAAGAAGAGGATCATCCCCTATAGAAGATACAAGAAGACGATTTCCCACAAGAAGGGCGGAGTTGCGGGAGGTTACCCAGTTCGCGTTGCAAAGGCCATACTCAAGGTTCTCAAGGACGCGCAGTCGAACGCAGAGATAAACGAGCTCGACCCGGAGACAATGAGAATCGAGGTCATCGCGGCCCATCCCGGTCGGCGGACCGAGGGATTCAAGGCGAGAGCGAGGGGGAGAAGCACGCCCTGGAACAAGGAGACGGTCAACATCGAGGTCATACTCAGGAGCGAGGAGGAATAGTTTGGCGAACGAGAGAAAGATCGTAGAAGAAAAAATCCGCAGGATACTCCTGAAGGAGTACCTCATGGCGAAGACCCAGAGAGCGGGCTTCGGCGGTCTTGACATTCAGAGGACTCCGATGGGATACAGGGTCACACTCATCACTGAGAGACCTGGATTGGTCATAGGAAGAAAGGGGGCCACGATCAAACGCCTCACTCAGGCGGTTGAAGCGAGATTCGGGTTTGAGAATCCCCAAATCGAGGTCCAGGAAGTGCAGGACGCAAGCCTCAATTCGCAGATAATGGCCGAGAAGCTGGCAAGTGCCCTCGAGAGGGGCTGGCACTTCAGGAGAGCGGGGCACTCGACAGTGAGGAGGATAATGGGAGCTGGAGCCAAAGGATGCCTTGTGGTCATCTCAGGCAAGATAACAGGCCAGAGGCACAGGATGGAGAAGTTCAAGGCTGGGCACATCAAGTTCTGTGGGGACCCCAAGCAGCTCTGGATGAGGGAGGGGTTCGCCATTGCCAAGGTCAAACTCGGGGTCATTGGAGTGAAGGTCATGATCATGGACCCAAGGGCGAGGCTTCCAGATGAAATCGACATAATTGACCGTGAACCAATAGATGAGGCGGAAGAGCCTGCGGCAGACGAACCGACGGATGTCGAGGAGACCCCTGCAGCTGAGGCAGAACCCA
>JAJISH010000039.1 GCA_022848825.1 Thermoplasmatota archaeon | reverse complement strand
CTGCAGGTCCTCGGGCTCCGCGGTGCCCTTCTTGAATGCCAGCATGAGGGCGACTGGATCCTTTCCCGCCCGCTTCATCTCGCCCCTTATCCTCGTTTCCCCTCCAGAGGACTCGATCTCCTCGATCTGGACATCCATGTGATCGGCCAGCTCGCGGCAGAGACTCTGGAACTCCTCGTCCTCCATCTCGCCTATGGCCTTCAGGATCCCCTTCGCCACTTTTCCCTCTTCACCCATCATACTACCTTCTCCGTCTCCTCCATACATCTCTCCCTCAACCTTCCTGCCCTCTCATGGTTCTCGTCAATGGAGAGAGCCTTGTCAAAGCACTTGAGCGCATTCGCATACATGCCCAGCCTCAGGAGCAGGGCTCCCTTGTTCACGAGCAGATCTGGATCGTTCGGCATCCCGGATGTCTCTCTTTCGAGTTTGTTCAGTAGCTTGATCGGATCCGCGACATCGAGCATTATGTCACCGAGCAACGTCCAGACATCCTTCTCATTGGGATTCTCCTTGATAGCTTTAACGATGGTGTCCGCCGCGTTCTCGTGGTCGGACGTCTGCCTCAGAGCTCTCGCCGTTCGAAGGTATGATTCGCGGTCCCCTGGCTCGATGGATCGAAGCTTGGACATCATCTCGAGAGCCTTCTCATGATCCGGATGTACCTCCAATAAGTCGTCCAGCCACTCCATTGCCTGGGTCCTTTGGCCCATCCAATCGAGAGCCTCGGCCTTTCCCAGCCAGGCGTCGATGTTCTCGCCGTCCATCTCAAGAACCTTCTCGAAGCACCTCTTCGCCTCTTCGTACTTCCCCTGGCGCAGGAGGATGTCGCCCTTTCCTGTCCAAGGATCGGGGTAGTTCCACTTCAACGATATCGCCCGGTCATAGAACTGAATCGCAGCTCCCCATCTTCCCCTCTTATCCATGAGATATCCCCTCGCCCACGAGATCTTCTCGTTGAGAGAGGTCAGCCTTGCCACACGATCCAGAATCTGCTCGGCCCTGTCCAGGTCGCCCAGTTCGAAGAGCGAGAAGATCACCCCCAGATTGGCATCGGTGTTCTTCGGGCTCTTGTCCAGGACGATGTCGTAACATAGAATCGCAGCTTCGTGATTGCCATCCTCTGCGAGGATCTTCGCCCTGGCAACGAGATAGCTTGTGTTATCGGATTCCATCTCAAGGATGTTCCGGTAGCACTCCACCGCATCGAGTGGCTTTCCCATCTCCAGCAGGGTGTTCGCCTTCTCCATCCACGCTCCCGTGTTCTTTTCGTTGATCGATATGACCGTGTCAAAGGCCTCCACCGCTTCACGGCTCTTCCCCAAGGCCTGCAACAGTTCTGCCTTGTTGAACCACCCATCTTCGTTCCGAGAATCCGATTCGAGGACGGAGTCGTATTCGGCGAGCGCCTTTTCGTAGTCTCCCTCTTCCAGATAATCCCTCGCGCTTTCCATGATCTTCTCGGTGCGTTCGTCACTGCCCTGTGGCCCTTCTGTGGGCTCGCTCTTGATTATCTCCTTGATGTTCTCAGCTATCTTCTGGCTTATTCCCTTCACTTGCGCGAGGTCTTCCAGCGAAGCTTTTCTGAGCCCGTTGATCGAGTCTATACCGTGAGCGAAGAGCGTCTCTGCCTTGCTCTCCCCGATCCCGTCAACCTGGAGGAGTATGTCCAGCATCTCCTCGCGGGCCCCTGCACCCTCAAGGGGGTTGACCAGGACGGGCTCGTCCTCTGGGAGGTCGACCAGCTCTGGCGCTTCGCTCGGTTGCTCGATGGACTCTCCCGTACTGACCATGTCATGAAGGACCTCTGAGACCTCCAGTGCCTCTCCCTCCCTTCCGAGTCTGAGGAGGATGTCGATCTTCTCTCTCCATGCCCGTATGAACATCCTGTCCCGCACAATCGCTTCGTCGAAGCACTCCACCGCCTGTTCGAGCGCGGACAT
>JAJISH010000389.1 GCA_022848825.1 Thermoplasmatota archaeon | reverse complement strand
CATAGATGCAGGGCTCGGAGAGTTCGCGAGGAACGGATTACTCATCTCGGACGTGCACGGGATGGCGGTAAGAATCGGCAAGGTTCTGACGGACATGCCGCTGCAGCAGGACCCGCCCGTGAACTTGGGCGTGAGAGAGTTCTGCAGGAGGTGCAAGCGGTGCGCGGAGAAGTGCCCGCCTAGGGCCATCTCCTTTGATGACGAGCCTAGCGGGAAGACGTTCTCCGTCTCCAACAACCCGGGAATCGTGAAGTGGTACGTGAACGTCGACCGCTGCTATGAGTTCTGGTGCAACAACGGAACCGACTGTTCCAACTGCATCACATGGTGCCCCTTCACGAAACCAGATACGTGGTCTCACAGACTGGCCAGATCCGTCATCAGAAGGACAGGTTTGCTGAACGGACTGTTCCTGCGCCTGGATTGCCTCTTCGCTAAAGAGCGCCCAAAGCTCGGAGGCTCCGCTTCTCAGGGGAGAACATCATAGCAGGGCCCTATTCTTCCTCGATGTCGACGACCTCAACTCCGGAGGCCGACGAGGGGAGGCATCTCAGGATCGTCCCCGCGACGAGCAGGAACGCAATCAGAGCGGTCACAGGACCGAACATGGAGGGGTAGGTCCACACCTTCCAGCCCTCTTCAGCATAGACAAAGAACGACAAAAGCAGGAGAGCGAGGTATATCACGAGGAGCATGGATCCGAGGATGATGAGGCCGTTTCCCAGATCCCGAAGCGTCGTCTTGTCCGCTACTGCGATACCATTCTCCACACCAGATAATCGGGATTATGTGCTAAAAGGCTTTCGCAGAGATTCCAGCGGGGCGTTCCCGGATGCCGAATCTCTCCTCTGCGAGGAAGTCGGTGTCGGGACCAAGCTGTCTCTCCACGATGCTCTTGGCCAGGAACTCGAAGGCTTGCTGGACGTTGTTTCCCGTTTTTGCACTCGTCATCACAACAGAGGAGGAGAATACATCACCGAGTCTGAACACATCGTCCTCGTGGACCTCGACCTGATCGACGAGGTCGTCCTTGTTCACGATGATGCACATGGGCAGGTTCCTCACCGACTCTGGGGTTGCCGCAATCCAGTGGTCAAGACTCTCAGCCGTGCTTCTCCGCGTCACGTCACAGACAGCCAGCAGTCCCTGAACTCCGCGGAAGTACGCCTCGTCCGTGAGGTCTGACAGGGGAAGGTCCCCCATGATGTCCCACAGCGTCATGTCGATCTCTATCATCTTCTCCCGAAGCTCCAGCTGGAGTTTGACGACCTTCTTGTACACCTTCGCGCCCATTGTCTGGCGGTACTCCCCGCTAAAATGGTCCATCATGTATCTCTCGACAAGACAGGTCTTTCCCACTGCTCTGTCACCGATCAGGCAGAGTTTGATCTTCATCTTGTCATAATCCACGGTAGAGCCCCTGAGGATATGGACTTGATTGCAGCTTAAATGCCTTCTTTCGTGTTTATCAGGATTGATAGTGAGTCCACATTCACCTGAGGAGCCTGTCCATGATTCTAAAGGCCGTTGCAGAACGTATCGATGCCACTGATGACCACAATCTGGGCAAGGATCAGCAGAATGTAAGGATGGATTCCTTTCTGTGAGATGCGACCTAGAACCGCGCGGAGATTGTCCAGCCTGCCCTCCGAATCCTGATCGGCCAGGGAGTTCCGACAGACGAGATGCTTCAGCCAGCCCCTGTGCTCCTCGAACCTCTCTTTCCCGACTTCCGGGGAGAAGCGGATCTCCTCGTCGTCCACAAAGATGAATGGATTGCCATGGATCTCGATCGTCCTCTCCAGTCGGTTCAGCTCGGCGAACAGCATCTGCAGCTTCAGGCTGTCATCGATGTCTTGCTCCACGAAACGGAACTCCGGGAAGTTCTCAAAATCGGGCTCCATATGCCAGGATTAGAGAGGCATATCAGAGTATATCGTTTTCCTTTAGATTTTCAAAGATGATAACGAGCTGGCCCGGCAGCCAGTCCAGATCATATGCTTCTTGTCCTTTCGAGCAGGCAGGCCATCATAATCGGGAGGAACGCTGTGGCATCACCCTCTATCGTGACTTCACTGGCCTCCTCCGCCACCTTTCCCCAGGATATCCCTTCCCTCACTCGAGCTCCAGAGAGGCTTCCGTCATACTCGAGGGCCGTCGTTACATAGACGGCGTAGTCCAGACCTCCTTTGAACTGGTTCCACCACATCGTATGGTGCTTCGATATCCCGCCACCGATCATCAGGGCCCCGGTCTTCTCCGCTTCGAAGACCATGTCACTCAGCTCCTTCTCGTCCTGGAAGACGTCGATCGTGAGGTCCTTGTGCTCCTGCCAGAAGCTCCACGCCTGATAGCCGAACGCGCCGTCCGTGATGCCGGGAACATATACTGGGATCTTGTTCTTCGCCGCCCAGTAGAGAATGGAGCCCTGGTCATCCAGGCTCGAGCCGAATCGCCACAAGAGGTCCTTGGTCGAAATCCTCCGGGTCCCCTCTTCCCACATCTGTTCGAGAACAGGCTGGATCCGCTCCTCGAGGATCTTGCCATAGCTCTCGTTCGGAACAAGGACGTTCCCAAGCCTGTTCACGCCCTCGCGGTGAAGAAGCGCGTCGTCCATGTCAAAGCTCCCGTGATAGTACTCGGCCCAACTCCTCGCCAGATCGTGGTCAACGGTTCCGCATGTGGTGATGACGACGTCGAACCATCCAATCTTCAGCATGTCCTTGATAATCCCCCTGGCCCCGGTGGCGATTATGCACGCGGGGAACGAGAGGAACCTCAGACAATCCTCATCCTCGATCATCCTCTGAAGTATCTCTGTCCCGTCCGCC